>JBILKC010000235.1:0-4694 GCA_044376885.1 Hylemonella sp.
ACCATTGTTACGGCTGCACAGCGGGTCAAGGCAGCAGTTGTGGTGGCGCGCTTGAGGAAACGCCAGCCAAACCTGTTATCCGGCTGGTCACAGCCGGTGCCCGGTAATGGCCGCTCCCTCCAGGAAGTACCTCTGGCTTGGCATCGGTGTTGTTGGCTTGGCGGTGGCGCTGCTGTACCAGCAGTTTGACCTGGGGCGTTTGCTGACCCTGGAGGGTCTGAAAAACAGCCGTGAAGCACTTGCCGGGGCCTACGAGCGTCAACCATGGGTGGTGGTCACAGGCTTCTTCGCGGTGTATGTCTTGGCCACTGCACTGTCCATTCCCGGCGCAACCGTATTGACCTTGGCTGCAGGTGCCATGTTCGGTCTGTGGTTAGGCTTTCTCGTGGTGTCGTTTGCGTCGACTTTGGGTGCTTTGCTGGCATTTTTAACCGCGCGTTATTTGCTGCGCGACGCCGTGCAAAGCCGCTTTGGCAAAGCCCTGGGCCCCATCAACGCAGGCATTGAAAAAGACGGTGCCCTGTACCTGTTGACCCTGCGCCTGGTGCCGGTGTTTCCGTTTTTTCTCATCAATCTGCTCATGGGTCTCTCCCCTATTGGCGCAGGGCGCTTCTATCTGGTGAGCCAAATAGGCATGATGGCCGGTACCGTGGTTTATGTGAACGCAGGAACACAGTTGGCGGCAATCCAGTCGGCGCGAGATATTTTGTCACCCGCCTTGCTGGGCAGTTTTGTGCTGCTAGGGGTTTTTCCGCTGCTGGCCAACGCTTTCGTCGGCTGGATGCAACGCCGCAAGGTCTACGCCAAATGGCGCAAGCCGGCAAGTTATGACCGCAATATGGTGGTCATAGGCGCAGGTGCGGGTGGCCTGGTATCGGCCTATATTGCGGCCGCAGTCAAGGCCAAAGTCACCCTGGTGGAGGGCCACAAAATGGGCGGCGACTGCCTGAACTTTGGCTGTGTGCCCAGCAAGGCACTGATACGCTCGGCAAAAATGGCCAAGCAGCTTCAAAAAGCCCATCACCTGGGTATTTCAGGGGCCGCTGGCGAGGTGGACTTTGCAGCGGTCATGGCGCGGATACACCAAGTCATCGCTGACATTGAGCCACACGATTCCGTAGCGCGCTACACGGATCTGGGGGTTGAGGTGCTGCAAGGCCATGCCCGTATCACCTCACCCTGGACGGTGGAGATCTCAGGAGTTGACGGCCGCAAGCAGGTGCTGAGCACGCGCTCGATCGTGATTGCAGCTGGTGCCAGCCCCTTTATCCCGCCCATACCGGGTTTGATGGAGGCGGGCTTTCTGACCAGCGACACGGTTTGGGGACTCACTGAACGGCCGCACCGCCTGCTGGTGTTAGGGGGTGGCCCTATAGGCTGCGAACTTGCGCAAAGTTTTGCCCGCTTGGGCAGCCAGGTCACCCAGGTTGAAATGGGGCCGAGCGTCATGGGGCGCGAAGATCCTGAGGTCAGTGCCCTGGTTGAAACATCTCTGCGCGAAGACGGCATTACCCTGCTCACCGATCACCGCCCGGTGCGGGTGGAAGTGGTCGATGGCTCCAAACAACTCATCCTGTTGCACGACAAGCATGAGTTGGCGGTTCTTTTTGATGAATTACTCTGCGCCGTGGGTCGCACCCCCCGCACCACAGGCTATGGCTTGGAAGAACTGGGCATACCGTTGACGACGTACAAAACCATTGAGACCAATGCGTATCTGCAAACGCTTTACCCCAATATTTATGCCGTAGGCGACTTGGCCGGCCCCTATCAGTTAACCCATACGGCAGCGCACCAAGCCTGGTACGCGGCAGTCAATGGCCTGTTTGGCCGTTTCTGGAAATTTAAGGCTGACTACTCGGTCATCCCCTGGGCCACCTTTACTGATCCGGAAGTTGCGCGCGTAGGGTTGAGTGAGACCGAGGCCAAGGCACAAGGCATTTCCTACGAACTGGTCCGTTACGGTATGGATGACTTGGATCGTGCCATTGCCGATGACACGGCCTACGGTTTTGTCAAAGTACTGACGGTGCCGGGGAAAGACAAAATTCTTGGCGTGACCATCGTGGGTGAACACGCGGCTGACTTAATGGCGGAGTTTGTGCTGGCCATGCGCCACGGACTGGGACTGAACAAGATTCTGGGCACCATTCATATTTACCCCACTTTGGCAGAGGCCAACAAATATGCGGCGGGGGAATGGAAGCGTTCACATGCGCCCCAAAAAGTTCTGGCGTGGGTGCGCCGATATCTGGCGTGGGAACGTTCGTGAGTCCACAAAGTACCGCAAGCAGCGTCAACCGTACAAGCCTGTCCATCATCATTCCTGTTCTCAATGAAGGTGAGGCAATTGCCACCTGTTTGCACGCCTTATCGCCACTGCGCGCGCGCGATGTGCAGGTAATCGTCGTCGATGGGGGTAGCCAGGACGACAGCCTGGCCCAGGCCCAAGCTTTGGTGGATCTGGCGGTGGTGAGCCCCAGGGGACGGGCGCGCCAAATGAACGCCGGTGCGAGCTTGGCGCAAGGGGATGTTTTACTTTTTTTGCACGCTGACACTCAGTTACCCGATGCCGCCGATGCGATGGTCTTGGCGGCTACAGCCGCGGGCGCGCACTGGGGCCGTTTTGATGTGCATATCAAAGGCCAGTCACCCATGCTGAAGGTCGTTGCCAGCATGATGAACCTGCGCTCGCGTCTCAGTGGCATTGCCACCGGGGATCAGGCAGTTTTTGTCAAGCGCGCGGTTTTTCAATCGGTGGGCGGTTTTCCGGACCAGCCCTTGATGGAAGACATTGAGTTGTCCAAACGCTTAACCCGTTTGGCTGCGCCTGCATGTCTGCGCGAGCGGGTCAGCACCTCGGGGCGTCGTTGGGAAAGCCGAGGCGTTTGGCGCACGATAGTGTTGATGTGGTACCTACGCTGGCGCTACTGGCGAGGCGAGTCACCCGAACAATTGGCGCGGGCCTACCGATGAGCACCGCACTGATAATTTTTGCCAAAGCACCGATAGCCGGATTGGCCAAGACGCGTTTGATTCCTGCGCTGGGTTCGCAAGGAGCCGCAGACCTGGCCGAAAAGCTGCTCAAGCATGCGGTGTCGCAGGCATTGGCCGCCCGAATGGATTCGGTGAATTTGTGCGTGACGCCAGACATGTCGCATGACGTGTTCAAGCAGTTGGTCAAGCAATCCCAGGGCAGACTAAGTTTGACCTTGCAGGCCCATGGAAATCTGGGCGAACGCATGGACTGCGCGCTGAACATGGCCCTGGAGCAGCACGACAGAGCCATACTCATCGGCACCGATGCGCCGTGCCTTGATGCCAGCATGCTGCAAGCCGCTGCCTTGGCGCTGGCCAACCATGATGCAGTTTTTATACCCGCTTTGGACGGGGGCTATGTCTTGGTCGGGCTGACGCAAGCGCAGCCTGGGATTTTTGCAGACATCCCCTGGAGCACTGCACACGTCATGGCCGAGACCCGCATACGTGCACGGCGGGCCGGTTTGCAATGGCTGGAGCTTGAGCCGGTAGCCGATGTGGATGAGCCGCGTGACCTGGAGCATCTGCCCCCAGGCTGGCTGCCATGAAGCATTTGGTCCTGGCAGGTGCGGGGCATGCGCATGCGCAAGTGCTCCAGCAATGGGCCATCCATCCCGTTCCGGGCGTGTGCGTCACGGTGGTGTCGCCCGAGCCACTGGCGCCTTATTCGGGCATGGTGCCCGGATGGCTGGCTGGAACCTACCGCTTTGACGACATCGTGATCGATTTTGAGGCCTTGTGTGCGCGTGCTGGCGCACGTTGGATACCAACAGAACTGGACCGCCTGGAGCCGGACCAGCAGACCTTGTACCTGGCCAATGGTGAAGCACTTGCATACGATGCTGTGTCTCTTAATGTGGGCTCCACCTTGCGTCCCCCTGTGCTCTCAGGGGCTGGTTCAAGGGTCATCGCCCTGCGTCCGCTGTCAAAACTGCGTTCACGCTATGAAGACTTTCTTTATTCCTGGACCGCTGAGGGGAGTGACAGCCCCGTGACGGTGACCGCTGTGGGGGGCGGTGCTGCAGGTGTTGAGAGCTTGCTGGCGGTCTTGCATCGTTTACGCCAGGCTCGCCCTGACCGCCAGGTTCATGGGGTGCTGATCAGTCGCAGCACGATGCTCTTACCAGGGTTTGCACCAGCGGCTTGCCGTGCCGCATTGAATGCGCTAACACGGGCCGGTGTCGTGCTTCAATTGGGTAGCACCTGGCGTGCGGACTCGCAGCGCAAAAGCGAGCTGGTGCTGTGGGCAACTGGCGCGCAAGCCCAAGACTGGCAGCTCGATCCGCTACGGCGAAATCATTTATCGGTGAATGATGAAGGGTTTGTGCGAGTCGATGCGCAGTTGCGGTCCATCTCCCATCCACAGGTGTTTGCGGTGGGTGATTGTGCCCATTGGGAAGCCACATCCCAGACGATACCCAAGGCCGGCGTTTACGCAGTCCGCATGGGGCCTGTGCTGTCCCACAATTTGCGCGCGGCATTGACAGGCGGGCGGCCAATGACGGCCTATGCACCGCAGCGGCGTTATCTGGCCTTGCTGGGAACCGCAGACGGGCGCGCCATTGCGTCGCGCGGTGGCTTGGGTGCCAGCGGTGCCTGGGCCTGGCACCTGAAAGACCATATCGACCGCCGCTTCATACGCCGCTTCGCTCCAG
>JBILKC010000236.1:0-4692 GCA_044376885.1 Hylemonella sp.
TGCCGCTGCAGACAGCCTCCATGAGGACATGGGCACCTCCCTCCATGCGGCTGCAATTGACCAGCACGTGCGCACGCTGAATATGCCTGCGCGTTGTTTCGTGGTCCACCCCTCCCAGCCAACGGTACCCCGGACAATCACGAACCGTTGCAATGGCCTGCGCACCCAGCACAGGGTCCAGGGCCGAGCCAATATGGTCAATATAAATTTTCTTTGGGCTAGGGTGGCCGGCGAGCGGTGCAGACGTCACAAGATGTGCCGCTTGCATCAGCGTCTGTGGTGATTTTTCCTCGCGCAGATGCCCCACCATCAAGGCGCGGACATGACGGCTGCTTTTGCCCAAGGTTTTTCGCGTGCGGGTGGACTGAAAAATAAGCTCGGTTTTTTGCTGGCAGTTTGGTGGCAACATCTGCGGCCCGAGTTCTTGCAAAACCACCAGCTTCTGGGCCAAAGCCAGGGAATGCCTGGCTGCATCGTCGGTTTGAATGTCGCGGTAAAGGTCAGTACCCGTGAGCACCACCGCCAACCCATGGCCAGGGTAACTGCGCGCCCAGGCTGCTATGGACGCAGCAGATCGGCGGGCGTGCAATGCCAGCATGGCCACCGGCGGATCAGAGCGTTCCAACTGTGCTGCTGTGGCGCAGGCAGATCCCGGCCAGTCGCTGACGATCTGCGTACGGTAGTGAGTCGCCAGCGCGCGCGACCAGCGCCAGGCTGTTTGCCAGTTGCCATTATTGGCCTGAGCCAGGGCAGGACTCACCACCACAACCAAGGGTTTTTGCATCCGGGGAAATATAGCAGCGCGCATGCCAAAATAGCGTCCCTCCCCTCTCTGGCCTACAAGGAAAATCCGTTCATGAAACGCCGCACGCTAATTCAAGCCACACCCCTGCTGGCCGTAACTGCCGGGTTGCCGACTTTGGCTTCGGCCCAGGCCGCCTACCCCAACAAGCCTATCCGGTATATCGTGCCGGTGGCGGCCGGTGGCGGCAGCGACATGGTGGGTCGCACCGTGACCGAGCGCTGGGCCAGGGTTCTGGGCCAAACCATCGTGGTGGAAAACCAGGGCGGCGGCGGCGGCGTGATTGCCAGCCAGAACACCGCCAAAGCCGCGCCCGATGGCTACACCCTCATGCAAGGCTATGTCGCCACCCATGGAACCAGCCCGGCCACGCGCAAACTGCCTTACGACCCCATCAAGGATTTCACCCCCATAGCCATGATCGGAAGCACGCCCAATGTGCTGGTGGTCAATGCGGCGCTGCCTGTGAACACGCTCAAAGAGTTTGTGGATTACCTGCGCAAGAACCCGGGCCGTGTCAGTTATGGCTCTGCCGGTGCCGGCTCACTCACGCACCTGACCATGGAACTGTTCAAGCAGCAGGTCAATACCTTTATGGTGCACATCCCCTACAGGGGCATCGCGCCGGCCTTCACCGACCTGATTGGCGGGCAGACACAGGCCATGTTCCCTGGCCTGGCAGCCGCTGTTCCACACATCCGCTCCGGACGGGTCAAGCCGCTGGCCGTTACCGGCACGAAACGCCACCCCCAATTCAAGGATATCCCCACCCTGGATGAGTCGGGCTACAAAGGTTTTGATGCCCAGCAATGGTATGGCGTGGTGGGGCCTGCTGGCATGCCAGCGGCTATCGTCAAGCAACTCAACGACACCCTCAATACCGTACTGGCTGCACCAGACCTGCGCGACAAACTCTCGGTAGAAGCCGTTGAGCCAACACCCATGACCGCAGACCAGTTTGACCAATACATCAAGCTTGACATTGCGCGCTGGACCAAGCTGGCCCGTGAACGCAAGATAGACCTGGACAATTGATCCGACAGTTTTCTTAACCCTTAAAAACTCACAACAAGAAAGAACGGCATGGCTCGCAATACCCAGGTCACCGCAGACCACAACGCACCACCCATCACGCAAATTCTGGCGCAGTTTGTGGCCAACCATCCTTCCCGTGGCTGGAGCGATGCTGTTGACCACGAGGCCCACCGGACCTTCTTCAACTGGTTAGGTTGCGCCGTGGGTGCTGCGCACCACGAGTCCGCCGAAGCCGCTTTGGCGGCCGTGAACCTGCTGCAGCCCTCGCAGCAGGCAAGCGTGCTGGGACGCAGCGACAAAGTGGACATGGCCAGCGCCGCCTTGATCAACGGCATCACCTCCCACACCTTTGATTTTGATGACACCCACCTTAAAACCATCATCCACCCTGCCGGGCCTGTGGCATCTGCAGCACTGGCTCTGGCCGAACACCGTGGTGCTACAGGCCGTGATGTGATAGACGCCCTGGTCATCGGCATTGATGTCTCCTGCCGGGTGGGCAACACCATGTACCCTGACCACTACGACCGGGGCTGGCACATCACAGGCTCCACCGGTACTCTGGGTGCTGCAGCCGCCTGCGCCCGGTTGCTGGGGCTGGATGTGAATCAAACTGCCATGGCATTGGGGATTGCGGCATCGCAGCCGATCGGCATGCGCGAACAGTTTGGCACCATGACCAAGCCCTTGCACCCCGGAGCTGCAGCGCGCGCCGGATTGATGTCGGCCCTGTTGGCAAGCCAGGGCTTTACGGCCAGCCCCAGGGCAATTGAAGCCCCCCGCGGCATGATCCAGACCATCTCCACCAAGTACGACTGGAATGAAATCACCCATGAGTTGGGCCAGCGTTTCGAGATTTCCTTCAACACCTACAAACCTTTTGCCTGCGGCATCGTGATCCATCCCAGCATTGATGCATGCGCCCAGCTGCGCGCCCGTGGCATCACGGCAGACCAGGTCGAACGCATTGAGCTCAAGGTGCACTCGCTGGTGCTGGAACTTACCGGCAAGAAGGAACCTGCCGATGGCCTGCAAGGCAAGTTCAGTGTCTACCACGGCTGCGCTTGCGGCCTGATTTTTGGCAAAGCCGGAGAGCCCGAATACGCTGACGACATCGTCAACCGTGCTGACATGGTGGCACTGCGCCGCAAAGTGGTGGCTACAGTGGACAACTCAATTGATGAGGCCAGCGCCGATGTGACTGCCGTGCTCAAAGACGGCCAACGCGTGCATGTGTTTGTTGAGCACGCCATCGGCTCGCTGCAGAACCCCATGCAAGATGCCATGCTGGAGGGAAAATTCAGCGCCATGTCCGACCCGGTGATCGGGGTTGAGAATACGAAGGCCTTGATGGCAGCCTGCTGGAACCTGGGGCAGACCGCGGATGTGCGCAGCCTCACCGCCTTGGCCCGCCGCTGATTTTTTCTTAAGCCCTGAACCATCTGACCCACCGAGAACAAGGCATGAACCCTGAAAACCCAGTCTGGCGTTTTTTCAGAGCGGGCGGCTTTGACCAGGTTCGCCTGGAAACAGCCGCCGAACTGTGTGCCCTGGCGCAGCTCGACCAAAAATTGTGGGTGGCGCTGTCATGCCCCGTCAAGGGTATTGAATTTGACCCGCAGACCCTGGCCCTGATCGATAGCGACAACGATGGCCATGTTCGCGCTCCCGAGCTGATCCGTGCCATTAAATGGGCCAGCGCAAGACTGCTCAACCCTGAGGTTCTGACCGGGAAACGCCAGGGCATCGCCTTGGCCGACTTGCGCACCGATGATGAAGAGGGCCAAGGCATTGCTGCTGCTGCCACCCAACTGGTCCGAGACCTGGGCAAATCGGGTCAGGACGTTCTCACCGTAGAAGAAACCAGTTCTGCGCAAGCGGGGTTTGCTAAAAGTGCGCTGTCGGCCTGGGAGACTAGCGGCAATGAAGTACGCCCTTTGGGCGATGCCACAGCACAAGCCTTTGACGCAATGCTTGCTGTGACTGAAAAAATTGACGACTACTTTGTGCGCTGCCAGCTTGCGGCATTTGACGAACGTGCAGGCGTTGCACTTAACGCCTCAGATGACGCATTCAAGGCACTCTCCTCCCAGACGCTGAGTACAGATGTTCCAAGCATCGAAGGCATGCCCATTGCAAAAGTCACTCCCTCGCTGGTTCTGAATTTGACGCTGGGTGTGAATCCAGCCTGGGCAGAACGCCTAACCACTTTCAGTCAGCTGACGGTAGCTCCCGTGCTGGGTCAGCAGGCCACGCTGAGCCCTGAGCAGTGGCGTGAATTGCGCAACACCCTGGCGCCTTACAAAGCCTGGCTTGACGCCAAGCCCGACCCGACTGCTGCAGACCCAGGCGTGCGCGGACTTGAAAAATTGGCAAGGCTGGTGCGTGACCTGCAGACCCTGGCCAACAATTTTGTTGCTTTCAAGGATTTTTATACGCGCCAGGGCAAAGCCACGTTTCAGGTTGGCACCCTGTACCTGGACGGCCGCTCCTGTGAACTGTGTGTCGCGGTCACCGACACCGCAAGACACGCCAGTCTGGCTGCCCTCTCGCGCATCTTTCTGGTCTATTGCGAATGCATTCGGGGCAGCCAGAAGATGACCATTGCTGCAGCCTTCACAGCGGGCGACTCGGATCAACTTATTGTGGGTCGAAATGGCGTCTTTTATGACCGCCAGGGGCAGGACTGGGACGCCACCATCACCAGCATCATCAGCCACCCCATCAGCCTGAGCCAGGCCTTCTGGTCCCCCTACAAACAGCTGGCTCGCATGATTTCAACCCAGATGCACAAGCTGGCGGCCAGCAAAGCCCAGGCGTCTGAAGACCGCATGGCCCTGGCCGCGCTACAGGCA
>JBILKC010000237.1:0-4656 GCA_044376885.1 Hylemonella sp.
TAACCGCGTGAAGTGATGTGGGCGACGGGCGCAGCGACAAAAAATTTTTGCGAGCGATGAAAAATCCACTGACAAGCATGAGGCGTCCTGCAAGTCAGAGATTCAAAACGAGTTTTTCAACAGAATCAACCTAAAACGGCCATGCGCAGGTCTCAAAAAACCATGCGCTTTGAGTTCAGGAAGTTTCCAGATGAATTGTTATCACAGGTAGAGCAAGTGCAATCCGACTTCAAGGAGGCGTATTGCTCGCATCCTTGGTACATAAATACCGACATCACCTTCTTTTTTGAGTAAGCCATAAAGGAGACAAAAATGAGGTGTTAATCGGGGATTTAATCGGGGTCAGATTCCAATTAAACCCTGATATCAACACTATGGCGGTGAACGTTGAAGGGCTCTAATTTGCTCTTAAATATATAGCAAATAAGTCAATCAGGATAAGGCCTAGGGTCCAATTCATAACCAGTTCCGGAAGGCCATTTGAGAAAACGGTATTTTCGGGTGACTGTCAGGCCACGGCCATCATCAAATGCCCGATTTCTGCTTGAGCTGGGCGGACCTTGATTTCAATGTCGTAGCCAAGCCGTGTAAGACAGTCCATCAGCTTGCGCTCAGACAGGTTGGTGAAATCGCCGCGCATCATGTCAGAGACTTTGGGCTGAGTAATGCCCATCCGCTTGGCCGCCGCTTGCTGCGTCAGGCCAAGGTTTTTCATGGCTTTCCTGATTTCGATCACCAAGCCAGTTTTGATCTTGAGTTTTTCGGCATCGGCCAGGCCAAGGTCAGCAAAAACATTGTCGGTACCACGATGCACTTCAACGCCATCAACAATTCGGGTTTTCATTTCCGCAGCTCCTTTACATACGCTTCGGCAATTTTCAGCCTGGCGTGGATGATGTCCATGTCTTCTTTCGGCGTGGCGATGCCGCGCTTGCTTTTCTTCTGGAAGCAGTGAAGGACAAAAACTGCCTCAGCAAACTTGACGGTGTACACGGCCCGGTACGTGCCGCCAACATCGTCTTCCACAACCTCAAGTACCCCTGCACCACCAAAGCCCTTGAGCACTTTGGCGGCATCATGCTTGTCGCCTGCCTGTGCCAACGACAGAGCAAAGCCGAACAGTCGCCGAACGTCAGCAGGCAAGGCCATCAAATCTTTGTGGCTGCTACCGATCCATTCAAGCGGTTTTTCGTTTGCCGTCATGTCCGAAATATATATGAAAAAGTATAAATGTCAATCAACACCTATTCACCGTTTCTCGCGGAGTAGCCGCCAATCATCTTGGCAAGCAAGCGCGCCAGCGAACTCATTGGCCAGGTGTTCAGCGCCCGCGGCGCCCATGCCCGCAGCGCCTTTGGCGTGGCGCAGATCCTGCTGGGGATCTGCGTTGAAATCGAGATGATTGCAGAGGTGGGTTGAGCGTTTGGGCATGGGCAGCGCTAACATACCGGCATCTGCTGCCACAAGGCCAATAACAACACCGGCCACCGTGGCGTCTTCATCAGGAGGAGACTGACCATGCCTTACCACCCACTCCAGGCGCTGCGCCGGCTGCGCTTGATGGCCGCTGTGCTATGCGCACTGGCCGGTCTGTTGAACCTGGCCGCTTGCAAGGAAAAGACCCCTGCGCCCGCATCGCCTGCAGTCGCTGCAACGCCATCTGAACCACAAGCGCCATCCTCCACATCGACCACTGTATCGACCACCTTAGCGGCTACCCCTGCCAGCGCCGACCTCGAAGCCCAATACAAAAGCTGTCCCGAGGGCTACTACAGCGGCCCGCGCCCGGGGCGTGTGCGCTACACCAAAGATGATTACATCTGGGCCGTTACCCCTGAGTTTGCAGCTGCTTACTGCATGCCGCCCGAGTATGTGGACAAGACCCTCAAGGGGGCCGAGGCCATTGCTTACAAACCTGTGTATGAGGGTTATGAAAGCTGCGGGTTTGGGGGCAACAAAGAGGCTTGTGGCCGAGGAACCTTTCATGGATTTGAGATTTATCTGAGAAGCAGCACTAAGCTGCAAAGTGTGTCGGATACGAAGTTTTCGTTTTCAGCTTTGCACATGAATGCGTATTCAAAGCACTTGTTATCGAGCAATGCACTGGCCAACCGTAACGGTCGTGCCGTAGAGCAATGGTTTAACGATCGCCCTGGCGGTTCAATGCGAACGAAAGGCTGGGGCTTGGTCGGGGTCAAAGGTTCTGTACCTGTTTGGCCGATCGTGGCTTTGTACGAGAAGCAATACATCGAAGATTTGTTGCCAGGCTACAACTTCCTCAGCTTGTTTGGCTCCATGGGTTACTTCAGTAATCCACGTTTCGAGAAGCTGGGCGTCAGTCAGTTCGTCCTGCGCTTGAGGAAATCCACCGATGGCATGAAAGAGGACGAAGACATGGATATCCGAACCGACTACGCCCACGTGATCTACCTGCCAGAACCCTTCTTGAGCAAGGTGCGCCAGGTGGACAAGCAAGGCGCCAAGGCCTTCGATGCGCTGGTGCAAAAAGCACTGGGCTCACCCGCCAAGTGATGTTTGTTCTGCACAAGCATCGTTCTCATTTCTCGTTTTTAGAGCCATCAGCAGCGACTTTGCTGCCCAGGCCTATACCGATGGACAGGGGTATTTCCGCGTGTCGATCAGGCCCTCCCGGACTGTGGGCGGCTGGATCTGCACCAACCCGGCCATTGCCGCAGGCCAGTGGCACCCCGAGTTCACCGATGCGATCCGCTTCTACGGGGAATTGAGCTTGCAGGTCAAAGAAGCTAACCCGAGATTACGCCTGGACGACATACGCGCCAAGAAAACTCCATCTGCTTGGTTAAGCAGAGTTTCCCTAACATGAGCGTTTGAAATGTGATTGAGGACTTTACAGATGAAAAATGAAACCCTGGGGCTGTGGCTGGGCGTATTGGGCGTGGCTGTTTTTGCGGTGACCTTGCCCATGACTCGACTGGCCACAGGAACCGAGGACGCCCCGCAGCTTTCGCCCTGGTTTGTCGCCTTTGCACGCGCCGTGATTGCGGGTGCCTTGTCCGGTGCTTTTTTGCTTTTAACCCGCTCGCCACTGCCCACCCGCAGCCAGCGCAAACCCTTGTTTCTGGCCATGTTGGGCAATGCCTTGATTTTTCCGCTGCTGCTGGGTCTGGCCTTGCGCCAGGTGTCTTCGGGCCATGCGGCTGTGTTTACAGCGCTTACGCCCTTGGCCACTGCTGCGGTTGCGGCCGTGGTGTTGCACCAGCGCGCTCACTGGGGCTTTTGGGCTTGTGCAGTTTTGGGCAGTGCGCTGGTGGTGGTGTTTTCACTCTTTCGCGCCTCCATGCAAGGCCCGGGGTTTAGCCTCGAAATTGCCGATGTGTTGCTGCTCGGTGCAGTCGTGGCAGGTGCCCTTGGTTATGTTTACGGCGCACAAATAACGGCAGAACTGGGCGCAGAACGCGTGATCTGCTGGGTTTGCGTGATGGCTTTGCCGCTGACCATTCCCGGCACCCTGCTGAACTGGCCCGAGCGGCCCATCAGTCCGCAGGCCTGGGGTGGTCTGGCGTATGTGGGGGTTTTTTCCATGTGGGCAGGGTTTTTCGCTTGGTACCGTGGTTTGGCCATGGGCGGTGCTTTGCGGGTGAGCCAAACGCAGCTGCTGCAACCTTTTCTCAGCATCCTGGCGGCTGTCCCCCTGCTGGGTGAGCCCTTGGAGGCCGTAACCTTGATTTTTGCCTTGGGCGTTGTGTTAACCGTATTTGCAGGCAAACGCCTGGCGTCCCGATAAACGGTGTCAAGGGTGTCTGATACCTGGTCAGGGGACTAAGATCAGGCCTGTAGATCAAAAGGGCTATGCCATGAATACTGTCTCTATCAATCATCCGGAACCCTCATCAGGGCTATCCGCAGCCCCGGTTTTATCGGCCGATGTGGCGGCCCGCCTTAACGCCCTGTTGGAGGCGGAGCGGGCCGGTGCCAAGGTGCTGGCGATGTTTCAGAAAGACCCCACTTTGTTGCCTGAGGTGCGAGACTTTGTGGATTTTTTGCAAAAAGATGAAGGCCACAATGCGGTGGTTCTTTTCAAAACCATCAAGCGCCTGGGTGGCCAACCCTCCAATATCACCGGGGCTTTTGTCGAGAAAATTCTGGCTATAGAAGGGCTGGCCCCGCAGCTCCAGTTTCTCAACCAGGGGCAAAGTTGGGTGGCAAGAAAAATCAACGAGGTGTTACCGCTGGTGCACGAGCCGCAGGCCAAAGACATGCTGATGGCCATGAGTCAGTCGCATGTGGACAACATCAAGGCCTGCGAAGCACTTCTGGCTAGGCATTTTTCTGCCTGAGCAGCGCTCTATACAAAGGCCTTGCCTATCCAAAGCAAAGGCCTTGCCTGTCACTCGATATGACCCAAGGCCCGCAGAATTTTCTCGGGCGTGACGGGTTGTGACCATACCTCGGCTTGCAGGGGGCGCAAAGCATCATTGATGGCATTGACCACAGCGCCCGGTGCGCCGGCAGTGCCTGCTTCACCCGCACCTTTGGCCCCCAGCACCGAACTGCGTGTGGGTGTTTCCACGTGCGCCACCACAATATCTGGCATTTCACCGGCCATCGGAACCAGGTAGTCGGCCATGCTGCCGTTTTTCATCAGGCCCACATCGTCGTACAGGCACTCTTCAA
>JBILKC010000238.1:0-4653 GCA_044376885.1 Hylemonella sp.
TAGAGCTTCTCTTTTGGAACGCGTTTGGGACCGTTTGCCGCATCGCTGAAAGCAGCAAAGTTGTACTGCCAGCCCGGGCCCATGGCCTTACCCATCAGGGCAGACAAGTTCACCGGGGACGTGGTGGTGACAATCGCCAACATCAGGCCATTGGCCATTGCTTCCTCGATCAGTGCCAGCACGCCCGGACGCAGCTCAACCGCGCCACTGGTGAATGTCGCTTCGTAATGCGCCAGTTTGAGGTCATGAATCTGAGCCACCGTGTCCGCCAGTGCAAGCGAATCAATCGCCTTCATGTCAGGATTGACGGTTCGCCAGTAATGCAGGATGCGTTGATTGCCACCCGGGAATTCCAGCAATTCAGCATAAAGCGTCTCATTCCAATGCCAGTCCAAGCCCAAATCAGCAAAGGCCTGGTTGTAGGCGCGGAGATGCCACTGGTCTGTATCTGCCAGAGTGCCGTTCACATTAAAAATCAGAGCCTTGAGCTGAGACATGGTGTCGTTCCGAAAATGATTGGAGTAGCAAGGACTGTTCCCACTGGGTAAAGTTTTAACACATTCACCTTAATCCACACTTTGCGTGATGCGCTTGAAAGGCTTGAACGCCGCGGCACGTATCATTGAGTGCATACGACTGCAGGAGGTCTTAATGGGCGTTTCACTCGACGGCAAACTGGTCGTGGCTATTTCCTCGCGCGCCCTGTTTGACTTTGAACAGGAAAATGAAGTCTTTGAGCAAGGCTCCGGTCCCCACAAGGACCGCGCCTACATGAAGCTGCAATTGGAAAAACTGGATGAGCCCGCCAGACCCGGCGTGGCGTTTTCAATGGTCAGAAAACTCCTGGCCTTTAACGAAGCCGATATCCAGCGGGTGGAGGTCGTCATCCTGTCTCGCAATGATCCGGTCTCGGGCATGCGGGTTTTTCGATCAGCCCAACATTTCGGACTGGCTATCCAGCGCGGGAGTTTTACGCGCGGACAGCCACCTTGGCGTTACCTAAAACCGCTGCATGCCAACCTTTTTTTATCGACACATCTCAGCGATGTACGTGCCGCACTGGATGCCGGTGTACCAGCGGCTCAGGTATATCCGCAATCAGCATTGGCCAGCGATGCCCACCCCAATGAGGTTCGAATTGCTTTTGACGGTGACGCCGTTCTGTTCAGCGACGAAGCAGAACGGGTGTATCAAGCCCAAGGACTCACCGCATTTCAAAAACACGAGAAAGACAGAGCCAGCCTGCCTTTGTCTGCCGGACCCTTCAAACCTTTGTTGTCAGCGCTACAACGGCTCCAGCAAGATGGCACGCCAAGTATGCGCATACGTACGGCACTGGTTACCGCACGCAGCGCCCCAGCCCATGAACGCGCCATCCGTACCCTGATGGACTGGAACATTGAGGTGGATGAAGCCATGTTTCTGGGCGGCCTGGCCAAAGGTGAGTTTTTGCGGGAATTTGAGCCGGACTTTTTCTTTGATGACCAGACTGGCCACATCGAATCGGCTTCGCGCCATGTGCCTTCGGGGCATGTGGCCAGCGGTGTGGCCAATCCCTGAAGCGTCAGATTTGTTCGTTCTTTTTCACTTTACTGGGTGAATAGGTCAGATTCTCCCGGGCAATCACACCCGGCTGGGCAACCGGGTCTTGGCTGTTTGCCTGGTTAATCCCTTGAACTCGGGCCTGATTCTGATTGAGACCCTGGTTATTCATCAGCACCACCTCCACCGCCTTGGCGCTGGCGCTCCAGATATTCTGCATGTGCTCCATCAGCATCTTGGAAATAGACTCTTTGGCAGGGGCCTGCTGTACCTTTTCTGGCCCAGGCTGACGCTGAGTCCAATCTTTGTTGCTGTTATCTGCGCTCGCACCGCCCTTAAGCGGGTCAGGGTTGCTCATTTGAACGGCCTGATTGATTTCAGACAATTTGTTCTGCAGTTCGGTGTTGATCTTGTAAACCACGCTGGCAGTTGCCTGTGCAGACGGATTGACCGGCGCTACAGGAACCACACGGGCTCCTGCAGGCACAGCCAAATCCGCGCCGGCTGGCCGCGGATTTGGTGTTCGATCAATACTAGACAGTTGCATTTTGTGTGCGACGCCACTCACCAAGAGAGGCTTTTATTTGGTTACGTAAGTTCTTAACGGCAGATAAAGCAGGTTATTTAGGCCTATTTTAAAAAATTTGCAGATTTATTGTAAGAAAATGAAATTTTGTATACAAAATCAGGGCCAAACGGTCATTAGGCTTGTCAAATCCGCATTTATCCAAGGCTGACGACTTCACAGCACCAAAAACGGCACTTCTTTTATTCTTTTATATAGACCGACTGATCAGGGCCTTTGACTCTGATCTTTCAGATTCACCTTTATAGACTTTTTGCAGCAAACGTGCCAGCGTTTGGCGTTCTGTAGCGCTCAGGTGCGCGGTGCCTTGCCGGTCGGCTTCGCTGGCTACTTTTTCTGCCTGCTTCATCAGGCTTTGCCCGCTTTTGCTTAACCGCAAGCCTATGGCACGCCGGTCGGTGGGATGGGGGTGGCGCTCGATCAGACCACGTTTATCCAAATCGCGAAGCAATATCACCATATTGGGTGGCAACACATTGAGCTGTTGACACAACTGACGCGATGTGTCGCCGGGTCGATGGCCAATCACAGAGAGCACCGAAAAGTCGACCGTACGCAAATCAAACGAGCGCATGCCACGAATGAAGTGCGACACCAAGGTCTGCGACGCACGGCTGGCGTTGTAGCCCAGCAAAGTTTCCAGGTACTCGGTGCCGCTGTTACCGCCTGTGCTTTCATCGGCGGCGGCTGCAGGTTTCCTGGCTGGTTTGGCTGCTGTTTTGGCAACGGTTTTGCGCGCTGCATCAGTACCAGGCGTAATTTTTGGCAACGTGGTTCTAGCGGGTGAGGCTGAAGGCATAGTTGAGCAGGGTTGATGTTGGTTCAGCCGGCGGGTTTAAGGATGTAGTGCAAGCTATCCGCATGCAGGCCGTCCACGGTATCGGCACGGTGACGCAACACAGCGCGCTGGTTGATCGAACCTTTGTCGGTGACCTCACCTTTGTCGATGGTGGGCGGCTCAGACAACAAGCACAGTCGGGCAATGCGGCTGGCACTGCCCGTACTGCCAGCAGCCAAGGCATCGATAAGGGTTTGAAACTGTGCCAACACAGCAGGAGCAGCCAACACGTCAGCCAGTGGCGTGTTGTCGGGCAGTCCAGCCAATTCACGGACTTTGGCCGTGGGGAACACCATGGCCCCCACCTCACTGCGGTTGATGCCCGTGAGCACCACGTCCTGGATGTAAGGCGCGCCTGCAGCAATGATCTTGGCGCGCAACGGCCCCACGCTCACAAAGGTTCCGGTGGTCAACTTGAAATCTTCGGCAATTCGGCCATCGAACTTCAGACCCAGATGCACATCGGTCTCGTCAATCCACTTCACCGCATCACCCGTTTTGAAGAATCCCTCTTCATCAAAAGCTTCCGCTGTTTCAGTGGGGGCACGCCAGTAGCCCGGTGTGATGTTGGGGCCGCGATAGCGCACCTCGGTTTTGCCATCGGTGTCAACCAACTTGAGTTCTATGCCCGGGCTTGGTACCCCCAAGTCACCTGCACGTACATGGGGGTTGGTCACAAACAAAGCGAAGGGGCCAGACTCGGTCATACCCAAGCCCGACGTCATCACAATGCGTTCGCCAATCTCACGTTCTTCACTTTCATACAAGCTGTCCCAGATAGGTTGGGCCAACGCTGCACCTGCGTAGAAAAACATCTTGACGCGTGACAAAAAGTTTTTTCTCAAAGCGTCGTCGGTTTTCATTGCGTTGGCAATTGACTCATAACCTGTGGGCACATTGAAATACACGGTAGGTGCGATCTCGCGCAAATTGCGCAAGGTCTCGTTGATCAGGGCAGGCGTGGGCTTACCGTCGTCGATGTACAGGGTGCCACCATGAAACACCACCATGCCAAAGTTGTGGTTGCCACCGAAGGTGTGGTTCCAGGGCAACCAGTCAACCAGCACCAGGGGCTGCTCTTGCAAAACGGGCATGGATTGGCTCATCTGCTGTTGGTTGGCGCTCCACATGCGGTTGGTGTTGATCACCGCTTTGGGCATCTTGGTCGAGCCGCTGGTGAACAAGAATTTGGCGATGGTGTCCGGACCTGTGGCCGCCATGGCCCGATCAACCGCCTCGGTGGCGGGTGTGGCGCACAGTTGTGCAAAAGAGGTGGTGGTCCTGCCGTCCACACCACCTTCGTGCAACACCACTTCAGTCTGGGCATCCACAGTTGTGGCGATGGCTTTGGCGTAGCGGGCATCTTGTGCAAACACCAAACCTGGCGTGACGGTGCGCAGCACATGCTTGAGTTTGTCGTAGTCGACGCTGATCAGCGAGTAAGGCGGCGAGGTCGGGACAAACGGGACACCGGCCAACAAACAACCCAGTGCAAGCAAGGCATGCTCCAAGCTGTTTTCGCTCAGGATGGCGACTGGGCGCTCGGCGCTCAGGCCCCGGTTGAGCAAGCCCTGTGCAATATTGCGTGCGGTAGACCAAGCTTCCTGGTAGCTGAGGTGTCGCCAGTTGCCCGATGTGCCATCGGCGTTTTTGACGCGACGCGCCATGAATGTTCGCTCGGGCGCAT
>JBILKC010000239.1:0-4634 GCA_044376885.1 Hylemonella sp.
CACCGGGCCGGGCTGCGCCAGCACCACGCGCACCTCGACACCGAAATCCTTGAGCTTTTTCTCGATCATGCGGCTGGTCATGTCCAGCGTCTCGGTTGGCACCGTCTCCTGGCGCAGT
Source organism: Hylemonella sp. (assembly GCA_044376885.1). Lineage (GTDB taxonomy): Bacteria > Pseudomonadota > Gammaproteobacteria > Burkholderiales > Burkholderiaceae_C > JBEIGE01. The sequence continues at coordinate 119 of JBILKC010000239.1, forward strand.
TGGGCACCATCGAGCAGGTCAACCAGCGGCAGCTTGGAGTCAGGCATATCGCTGAACAAGGGTTTTTGTCTCTCCTTGGCCACGCGCTCACTTTGCGGCACATCCAGCGGCGCGGGGTCCAACATCAGCACTGGCGTGGGATGGTGTTCTACCAGTTCTTCACGTTCTTCAATCAGTACCTCTTCGCGTTCACGGGCAGCCAGTTGGCCCAGGGCCAGGTCCTGAGCCAGCTCCCGCTTTTCACGGCGCGTCTCAATTTGATTCAGTATCCACCCCCCGATGCGTTCGGCCAACTGGCCCCAGGAAAACCGGAACACCAGGGCTGTTCCGAGCAAGCCGGCACCAATCGCAACCAGGGCAGAACCAGCAAACCCCAGCCACTTCATGCTGAAAGCTCCCAGGTAATAGCCCAGTATGCCGCCCGCATGGCCGGGAAGACGTCCCTCAAAACTGTAAAACCGGGTCCATTCCATCACCGCGCTGGCCATCAGCAGCAGGCACATGCCCAGCCAGAAACCGCTGCGGCTGCTGGAAAGCCTTGCCAGCAGGGTGCCAGTAGCCAGCTGGTCATGCGCTCGCACGAGCTCGGCTCCGCGCAACCAGCGTGCAAAATGGGAGAGCCAGACGCGCACGCCCGCAGCCACACACCACCAGACTGAAAAACCCATCAAAAAGTAGCTGAGGTCGGACACCAGCGCACCCAGCCTGCCGGCTCGGTTGCGCAGGGGACTTCCGTCACCCGAGGTGGACCAGGCCGGATCAGCCAGTGTGTGGCTGAGCAGGCAAAGCAGCCAGAAGGCCAGTGCGACCAAGCCGCCAATCAGGAGTAACTCGGTGGCAAAACGGCTCCAGGCCGGTTTGGCAACCGATTGGGCGTCGCCATCGGAATGGTTCAGGGTGTTGAGTGAATACGTCATGGTGATGCGGGTGCAAGCTTAACTCAGCCTTGATGCCTGCATCCCCTGGGCCCTTGATATGGCTTACAGGGCAGGTTGGCAATCACTTTTACAATAGAGCCATCATCAGATGACCGCTGAACAAGCTGAATCTCAACTCCAGGCGGCACAGCCGCCCTTTCTTCACAAGGTTTGAATATGTCCTCCAACAAGCATGCCCAGGTCCTGATTCTGGGCTCCGGCCCAGCGGGATATACCGCCGCCGTTTATGCCGCACGCGCCAATCTCAAGCCTGTGCTCATTACCGGAATCGCCCAGGGCGGCCAGCTCATGACCACCACCGAGGTGGATAACTGGCCAGCCGACGTGCATGGCGTCCAGGGACCCGAGCTGATGCAGCGTTTTCTGGAGCACGCCGAGCGCTTCAAGACCGAGATTGTGTTTGACCACATCAACAAGGTTGATTTTTCAAAACGTCCCTTCACACTCACCGGCGACAGCGGTACCTATACCTGTGATGCGCTGATTCTGGCCACCGGTGCCTCGGCCAAATACCTGGGTCTGCCCTCTGAGACGGCGTTCATGGGCAAGGGCGTGAGCGGCTGCGCCACCTGCGACGGTTTCTTTTACCGTGACCAGGTCTGCTGCGTGATCGGCGGGGGCAACACCGCCGTGGAAGAAGCACTTTATTTGTCCAATATTGCCAGCAAGGTCTACCTGGTGCACCGGCGTGACAAGTTCAAGGCCGAGCCGATTCTGGTAGACAAGGTGATGGACAAAGTGGCTGCCGGCAAGATTGAGCTCAAAACCTTCCAAACCCTGGACGAAGTGCTGGGTGACGCCAGCGGGGTCACGGGCATCCGCATCAAAAGCACGGTGGATGGGAGCACCGAAGAGATCAAGCTTCAAGGCTGTTTTATTGCCATCGGCCATGCACCCAATACCGATATTTTCCAGGGCCAGCTCGACATGAATGGGGGCTATCTCATCACCCGTGGCGGGTTGCAGGGTTTTGCCACCCAAACCAGTGTGCCTGGTGTGTTTGCTGCGGGCGACGTGGCCGACCACGTGTACCGCCAGGCCATCACCAGCGCTGGCACCGGCTGTATGGCCGCGCTTGACGCCCAACGGTTTCTGGAACAAACACAAACGACCTGATTTCACCCAGCTCAGGCTGCGCTGGCCCAACTTGGCTGTGGGCCTGGCTGACACGCTGGTCGTCTACGCGCATGAGCTAAATTTGTACGCTTTGGATTGCTTGCTATAATTTCTGGCTTTGCTGGAAACGGCGCAGGGTTACCGCCACCCTTTTTTCTTGGCGAGGTTAAGCTGAATCATCAGCGGAAGGGCCATACAGCCCAGCCGACCCGGTGCCAGCTGTTTGAAAAGATGGAGTGTCCTGATGGCACGCGTATGTGAAGTGACGGGCAAAGGCCCGATGGTGGGAAACAATGTGTCTCACGCCAACAACAAAACCAAGCGACGGTTCTTGCCGAACCTGCAATACCGCCGTTTCTGGGTGGAGACCGAAAACCGCTGGATTCGCCTGCGCATTTCCAACGCGGGTCTGCGTCTGATCGACAAAAACGGCATCGACACTGTGCTCGCAGACATGCGCGCACGCGGTCAAGTCTAAGAACTTGTGGGACAGACCTTTAGCTCTGTCCTTCGTGAATATTTTTGTGGGACAGCCCTTTAGCTCTGTCCCCAACTGATTTAAGGAGTATTTTTATGGCCACCAAAGGCGGACGCGAAAAAATCAAGCTGGAATCTACAGCTGGCACCGGTCACTTCTACACCACCAGCAAGAACAAGAAGACCATGCCCGAGAAAATGCTGATCATGAAATTTGATCCCAAAGCTCGCAAGCATGTGGAATACAAGGAAATGAAGCTGAAGTAATTCGGCGACATTCTGCAAAAAGCCTGCTGATGTTTGGTCAGCAGGCTTTTTTTATGCATCGCAAGCCCCCTTGCTAACTTACGAAGTGGACGGGAGCAAGTCGCGCAAACGAAATCCGCCAATTTTGTAAATTTGCTGCAGGCTTTCCTGCGCTTCCTCAATCGGGTCGTTCCCCAGCCGCAACGCCATGAGCGCAATGATGCTGTGACGGGTATGACCGCGTACCGCCACGATGAACGGGAAACCGAACTTGCGGTTGTAGTCGCTGTTCAAACGCTGTAATTGCTCAAACTCTTGCGGACTGCACTGGTTCAAGCCGGCACCGCTTTGCTCGCGGGTGGATTCTTCGGTCAATTCCCCACGCACAGCGGCTTTGCCGGCCAGTTCGGGATGGGCGCGGATCAGTTTGAGTTGAGCCGCCTGGCCGGCTTGATCGATGCAAGTCGTCATGGCCGAATGCAGCTGATCGACAGATGCAAACGGGCGCTGATCAAAGACCTGCTCCGCAACCCAGGGGGAATGCTCAAAGATGCCCCCCAGGAGTTGGACGAACTTTTCACGATCCAGGGCGTTGAGCGCAGGTAAGGTCAGAGATGTCGGTGGGTTCACAGCGTGCTCGGGTGTAGTTAGGGACTGGGATAGGTGGCTGCCCAGTGGCGGGCGATGTCGATGCGCCGGCACACCCAGACTTTGTCGTGCGACTGAACATAGTCCAGAAAACGCTGGAGGGCACGGAAACGCCCGGGCCGTCCCAGCAAACGGCAATGCATGCCGATGGAGAGCATTTTGGGTCGATCCAGCCCCTGAGGGTCTCCCTCTTCGTACAGCACATCAAAGCTGTCTTTGAGGTACTGGTAAAACTGCTCACCCGTATTGAAACCCTGCACCTGGGAGAACCGCATGTCGTTGCTGTCGAGCGTGTAGGGCACGATCAGGCGCTGCATGGTGCTGCCGTCGGTTTTGGTCACTGGCATCCAGAACGGCAGGTCGTCGCCGTAGTAATCACTGTCGTACTCGTAACCGCCCAGATCAGCCACCAAACGCTTGGTGTTGGGACTGTCGCGACCGGTGTACCAGCCCAAAGGCCACTGGTTCTTCGTCAATTCCTGAATGATCTGGGTGCCAATGGCGATGTGTTGGCGCTCCCGTTGCTCACTCATGTGCTGGTAGTGAATCCAGCGCCAGTTGTGGCAAGCAATTTCATGGCCCAAATCAACAAAGGCCTGGGTGAGATCGGGGTTACGCTGCAAGGCCATCGATATGCCAAACACCGTGAGCGGCAGACCGCGTTTCTCGAACTCCCGCAGGATGCGCCAGGAACCGACCCGCCCGCCGTACTCGTACATGGACTCCATGCTCAGGTGGCGCGCCTCAAACGCTTGAGCCACGATGAGCTCTGATAAAAATGTCTCCGAGGCCGGGTCGCCATGCAGAACGCTGTTCTCCCCGCCCTCCTCATAGTTCAGCACAAACTGAACCGCGATGCGGGCACCATCCGGCCAGCGTGCGTGGGGTGCATCCCGTCCGTAGCCGATCAGGTCACGCGGGTATGGGGTGTTGTCGTTAGGACTGTCCATGCAAAAAATACCTTTAAATTAATTCTGGGCACCAAGTGGCTACAGTGGCTACAGTGGCTACAGTGGCTACAGTGGCTACAGTGGCTACAGTGGATTCGGCGACTCAACAAGCGACCTGAGCGTCTGGCTAAGCACCCCTGA
>JBILKC010000240.1:0-4626 GCA_044376885.1 Hylemonella sp.
GTGGTCAACGTGGGCAATGATGGCGATGTTTCTGATTTGCTTAAGGCTCATGGTTCACTTTCTAAATGACTAACGACAGAGGGCGCGGCGCAACCGCTTCGTTCTGCCCTACAAAACTCATAATTTGCTGTACTTCAATCGGACTCAACAAACGTCCGGGTATTAATTCACCAGCCTTGACATGGGCAGTGCCCAGCAAAACCTGTTGCTCAGGCTCACACCCCTCTGAAGGTCCGTAAACCGAAATTTCTTCGTCATCCTGCCATGACCCACGACGGCGTACGCCGCTGAGGAATCTTCCCGCATTCTCGCGGTCCAAGATGACAGGTTTGTGGTGAGCGAGCAAGGAGTTGACGGGCAACAAGCAGGCCATCCGTTCCTGCTCAGACATGGCTTCAAGTTTGTCCAGGGTCACGCATTGCGAGACCTCAAAATGCCCTGTTGCAATACGCCTGAGGGCTGTCAGGTGTGCGCCGCACCCCAGGACTTCTCCAAGGTCCTCGGCCAAGGTCCGAATGTATGTTCCCTTGCTGCAATTTACTCTCAAATGAATAGCTGAATTCTCTTTACCAGCGAGGGTTTCCAGCAGTTCGAGCTGATGAATGAAAACACTTCTTGCCGCTCGCACCACCGCAATACCGGCGCGCGCATATTCATACAAGGCCTTACCATCTTTTTTCAGGGCGCTGTGCATGGGAGGTATTTGCTCAATAGCACCGGTAAAGCGCAGGATGGCCTGACTGAGTTGGGTATCACTGAAATTCACCTCGCGCTGTTCCAGCACTTCGCCTTCGGCATCCCCGGTACTCGTTTTGATTCCAAGCCTGACCGTTGCCTCATAGGTTTTGTCAGCATCGAGTTGCAGCTGACTGAATTTTGTTGCTGCGCCAAAGCACAGCGGCAAGACACCTGTGGCCAAAGGGTCAAGCGTTCCGGTATGACCCGCCTTTTCGGCGCGCAGCAGCCACTTCACTTTTTGCAAAGCCTGATTGCTGGATAGTCCCAGCGGCTTGTCCAGCAACAGCACCCCATGCACGGGGCGCCTTGCCACCCGAGTGCGCGGCGCATTCATGGTTAGTCCTCGTTCTTTGATCGTGAGGCGACCGCCTGCGCGATCAAGGCATTCATGTCCGCAGCTTTTTCAGTTGTTCTGTCAAAAACAAAGTGCAGTGTGGGTACGGTGTGGATGTGTAGGCGTTTAAACAGCCCGTTTCGCAAAAAACCGGCTGCCTGATTGAGGGCATCCTGTGTTTTTTGAGAGTCACCCTGCAATTGACTGAAAAAGACCTTGGCGTGCGCATAATCCGGCGTCACTTCCACCGCCTGAATCGTGATCATGCCCACACGATGATCTTTGAGCTCGCGCGCAATCAACTCCGTCAAATCCCTTTGGATCTGATCAGCAACCTTGTAGCTGCGGTTCGGCGTTGATGACTTCTTGGTGGCCATTGATTACAGGGTTCGGGCGATTTCCTTGACTTCGAAGAACTCAAGTTGGTCATTGACAGAGATATCGTTGTAGTTTTTAAGCTTGATACCACACTCAAAACCTTCCTTGACTTCGCGCACGTCGTCCTTCATGCGCTTGAGAGAGTCCAGCTCACCGGTGTAAATGACCACGTTGTCACGCAAGAGGCGGAAATGAGCGTTGCGGTTGACATAGCCGGTTGTGACCATACAGCCCGCAACCGTGCCGATTTTGGAGGCCACAAAGACGGTTCGGATCTCGGCCATACCGATAATTTCCTCGCGCTTTTCGGGAGCCAGCATGCCTGACATTGCGGCCTTCAACTCATCCACGGCGTCGTAAATGATGTTGTAGTAGCGAATGTCCACGCCGTTGTTCTCTGCCAGTTTGCGCGCACCTGCATCGGCCCGGGTGTTAAAGCCAATGATGATGGCTTTGGAGGCAATGGCCAGATTCACATCGGACTCACTGATGCCGCCCACAGCGGTGTAGACCATCTGGACCTTGACTTCCTCGGTAGAAAGCTTGAGCAGGGATTGCGCCAGTGCCTCCTGGGAGCCCTGCACATCTGCCTTGACGATGATCGGAACCATCTTGACCTGGCCTGAGCCGATGTCGGTGAACATGTTCTCCAACTTGGCGGCTTGCTGCTTGGCCAGCTTGGTATTACGGAACTTTCCGGCGCGGTAAGTGGCAATTTCACGAGCACGCCGTTCGTCTGCCATGACCATGAAATCGTCGCCAGCCTGAGGCACTTCGGTCATACCCTGAATCTCTACGGGGATTGAAGGTCCGGCTGATTTAATGCTTCTGCCATTTTCATCAAGCATGGCGCGAACGCGACCATAGGTTTGACCGGCCAACACCACATCACCGGTTTTCAGAGTGCCGGACTGAATCAACACGGTGGCAACCGGGCCACGGCCTTTGTCAAGTTGCGCTTCAATGACCAGACCTTTGGCCATAGCCTCAACAGGCGCCCGGAGTTCAAGAACCTCGGCTTGCAAAAGAACCTGCTCCAGTAACTCATCAATACCCTGCCCGGTTTTGGCAGACACAGAAACAAAGGGTGACTCGCCACCAAACTCCTCGGGAACCACTTCTTCTACCACCAACTCGTTCTTGACACGTTCCGGGTTGGAATCGGGCTTGTCGATCTTGTTGATGGCGACAACGATAGGGACACCTGCGGCTTTGGCATGTTTGATGGCTTCACGGGTCTGGGGCATGACGCCGTCATCCGCCGCTACCACCAGGATCACGATATCAGTGGCTTTGGCACCGCGGGCACGCATGGCGGTAAAGGCCTCGTGACCGGGGGTATCCAGAAACGAGATCATTCCACGGGGTGTTTCCACGTGATAAGCGCCAATGTGCTGGGTAATTCCACCAGCTTCGCCAGAGGCCACTTTGGCACGACGGATGTAGTCCAGAAGGGATGTTTTGCCGTGGTCAACGTGGCCCATGACGGTAACAACCGGCGCACGAGGCAATGACTCAGATTCCTGCTGGGATACTTCTTCGTCCGTAAAGGCTTCAGGATCGTCAAGAGCAGCAACGATGGCTTTATGACCCATCTCTTCCACCACAATCATGGCGGTGTCCTGGTCTAGGGGCTGGTTGATCGTGACCATCTGGCCCAGCTTCATGAGGTGCTTGATCACCTCGGAGGCCTTGACCGCCATCTTGTGTGCAAGTTCAGACACTGTGATGGTTTCCGGCACATGAACCTCGATCACACGCGCCTCTACGGGTGCAGCAGGCTCGTGATGCTCTTCGCGGTCACGGTCATTGCCGCGACGACCTTTGGGCCCACTGCGCCATCCACCCCGGCCTACTCCACCGCTGGTATCTCCCCGCGTCGGAATGGCTTTCTTCTTGGCTGGATCGCCGGCCCAGCTGCTGGACAATTTGGCTGATTTGACCTCTTTTCCGCTACCCGGCGGGCCAGATGTTGGCGCTCCACCTGCAGGCGCAGACCGTGGGGTTGTTGAGCCCGCTGCTGGTTTATGCAGTGTGCCTTTGATGCCCGCCTTGCCCGCTTCAGACTTTGCCGTTTTGACTTCCGGTGGCTTGGGTGGTGGAGCTGCCTTTTTGGCAGGACCTGACATCATCAGCCGAATGGCAGCAGCCTCATCTTCAGCCTTGCGGCGACGGTCGCCCAAATCGGCAGCACGAGCAACCTCTTCTTCAACTTTGGCCTTCGAAGCAGACGCAGCTTGGGCGCGTACTTTCGCTTCTTCATTCACCTTTGTTTGAAGGGCTGCGGTCTCAGCTGCGCTTTGTTCTTTTTTGTTTTGGAGATTGAGTGCGGCTTCGGCCTGAGCCTTTTCAGAAGCCGCACGTTCACGGCTTTCCTGCTCTTCACGCAAACGACGGCGCTCGGCGAGTTCTTCTTCCTGACGACGGATCAACTCCGCCTGTCTGCGGGCTTCCTCTTCACGCCGCGCCAATTCTGCAGTATCCACGACCGAGACAGCGACAGGTTCTTGTGCTACCGGTTCAGGCTCTGGTGCTTCTACAGGCGCTTCAGGGGTATCGTCGCGACGGATGAAGGTGCGTTTCTTGCGCACTTCAACCTGAATGGTTCGTGCTCTTCCGGTGGAGTCGGCTTGCTTGATCTCACTGGTGGATTTTTTGACCAGTGTGATTTTCTTGCGTTCGGCACTGGCTGTGCCATGACTGGACTGCAAATAGCTCAACAAGCGGTGTTTGTCGGCATCCGTCAGGCTGTCTGAAGCTGCTGACTTGGCTACACCTGCGGCCTTGAGCTGATCAATCAGAGTTTCCGTAGATTTCTTAAGTTCGGCTGCGAATTGCGCTACTGTCGTAGTGGACATGTCTTGTGTATCCTTTCATGACCATTACTCTTGAGAAGCGGCGTCATTGGTAAACCAATGTTCGCGCGCCTTCATGATCAGGGTCTTGGCTTCATCCGCAGACTGGCCGGTAATTTCAATAAGTTCATCAACAGCAAGGTCAGCGAGGTCGTCAAGTGAATGAACGCCAGCTTCGGCCAATTTGGTGATGAGATCCGGGGAGAGGCTGTCGAAGTCACGCAAATCCTGCGAAACCTCCTCAACACTTTCCTCGCGGGCAATTTCTAAGGTCAGCAGCGCGTCTTTGGCACGGTTGCGCAGTTCATTTACCGTGTCTTC
>JBILKC010000241.1:0-4620 GCA_044376885.1 Hylemonella sp.
CTCGTAGCCCTCGGCATCGTCCGTGAACAATTCAACGTTAAAACCCGGATGCAGCCAGCGTTCTTCGCTCTCATTTTTATAGAGCAAGCGGGGTTTGTCACCCAGGTCCACATCCTGCTCAACCACCTCGGCCAGCTCCCAGCGCCAGCTCTGCCAGCGACTCATGGCTCCGTCGATGCGCACGCGGCGCATCACCACGGCAACCGTGATGGCGGGATGGGGGTCTGAATGTATCGACATGAGACTGCACTGTAATGGATAGCCGCGCCAACTTTCATGACGCCATTTCAGTTACCCCACTTTTCCCCGCAGCACCTCCACCTGTGGCAAACCGCCCATATTTTTGTCAAAGGTGACTGTGGTGTCGCAGCCCAGGCGGGCGTTTTGCACGGCAATCAGACAATCAGAAAAGTCAGCCGTACTGCGGGCAAACAGGGCTGTGGCCTGCGACACCGTAGCCCGGTCTTCAAAGCAAAACGTGCTGGCAGACAGCAACTGCTCCAGCAAGCCCTGCAGGCTGCTACGCTCAAACCCATACAGCCTTCGTAAGGTCCACAGCGTTTCCACCAACACCACATGGTTCAACAGCACCGACTCCGGCAACGAATCCAGCTTGGCCAGCCGCTCGCGCACGGCAGCGGCCTGAGCGGCGTCGTCTTCGGTCAGCAGTCGCAGCAAGGCATTGGTATCCAAGCCAATCATGATTTTTTGCGTGCGACAGGTTTCTTGAGCACTTTAGCCAAATGGGTAGCTTTAGACACAGGGGCATTCAACTCGGCAGCCGTTGCCTGCACCGCTGCATCCATGTCCTCAAGGGATACGGTGGCCTGCCCGGGCCGCCGCAGTGCGCCCGCCAAACCCAAAGCCGTGTTGTTCACAGGGCGCGCCATCAGCCAGCCCTGTTCATTGACATGGAAGTCCAGGCGGCTCCCGGCCTTCAGGCCTAAATGTTCCCTAATTCCTTTAGGCAGGGTTAACTGCCCTTTGCTGGTCACAACGGCAAGCATGATGTACCTCCTTCAAATTGACTATAGTAAGGAAATTCAAGTATGAGCTTCATTTTACTGAATGTCTTCCGGACAGACAAAACCCCAACCTCGTGGATGTGCTGTGGACTTTGCAGAGCACGGTGATGGCGGGCGGGATGCTAAGCGAGGACTTTCTCAACGGTTCCCCAAGTAAAGTTGCGCTGAGCAGCTTGCCTCTGGTGTCATGCGCACATGGTAACTAACCAAAATCAATGGAGAAAAGCAGAATGAAAATTGCCGCCAAAGTAATTGCATGTCTGGCAACTGTTTCTTGGATAGGTCTGTGCGGCCTTGTGCCGCAGACCACCTTGGCGCAAAGCGCCACAGAGCCAGCAGGTCCGAGCTACAACGAACGTTGGCGGGTGTTCAAGCCGGGCGGCGGCACGAAACAGGTAGACCCCAACGTCTACGTCTACACGCCGGAATTTGCCAAACGCTTCCAGATGCCCGAGGAATGGATTTCGACCGAACTGAAGGGCGTGGACGCGGTGGCGTTTCGCGTGGTGCCGTCCTATTCCAGTTGCGGCTGGGGTGGCGACCCCAAGGCTTGCAACACCAACGAAGTCAGTTGTGAGATGGATCTGTACTTCGACCACAAAATCAATCCGTTGCCGTGGGATGCGCGTTACCCGGAAGTGGTTGCAGATCAGAATCGGTCTTCGTCGTACTTTGTTTCGCCCTCCTCCCGTTGGAACCGGATGCCCAAGCGGACGAATGACGATTCTTTTGCGACGCATTCACCGTTCGTCGATCCCAAGAGCGGTAAGGGAATGCTCTGGAAAGGCAGTTATTGGGAAAACAATGGCGGCGGAGGACTATTCATGAGCCTGGTGAGTTATGACCGCGAGATTTTCAGCGGTGTGGCTTACCTGACCATGGCAGGGGGTTGCAGCGAGCCTGCCACCGTTGTCTGGCTTGCCGTCAATAACAAGGGATACCGCGAAGAAATATCGCAGGCTTACAAAATGATCACTCTGTCGCAGGCATGGCGCTTGCGCGTGAAGGACTCGTTGCGCGCAACCAGAGAACGCGCCGAAGCCTTCTACAAGGGCGAGGGCGAGAAAGCTATCAAGGCCCTGCGTGAATCGTCCGTACCGCAAAAGACCATCGTTCCGCTGCAATAAGCGCGTCGGCAATTCACTTTCGACACTGAATCGAACCCAAAGGAGAACCTCTCATGACCACCCTGAATCGCGACGCCCAACTCAGCACGCTGTCCAACGCCGCCTATCTCGAAAAGCCACTCATCCGCATCGGAAAAAGGCTCCGGGTACAGCCTTAGGCCGCTCTGGCTGCAACCGACTCACCGTAACCCTGCTTGCTGGCGACCTGCCCTCCGGCAGTGATCGCCACCGCGCAGTACTTGAACTCCGGAATTTTGCCCACGGGGTCGAGCGCTGCGTTGGTCATGAGGTTGGCGGCGGCTTCGTAGTAGGCGAACGGGATAAACACTGCACCGCGAGGCGTGCCGTCGTCCCGGCGCACATGGATGGCCACCGCACCGCGACGCGACTGCACCGTCACCACATCCCCCGGCAACAACCCGAGCCGGTCCAGGTCGGCCCCGCACAGGGATGCGGTAGCCATGGGCTCAATCGCGTCAAGCACCGCAGCCCGGCGCGTCATGCTGCCGGTGTGCCAATGCTCCAGCTGGCGGCCGGTGATCAGCACAAACGGGTAGTCGGCATCTGGGCGCTCGTTGGCGGGGATGATGTCGGCAGGCACCAGCTGCACACGGCCATCGGGCGTGTCAAAGTGGTCAATAAACACAGTGGGTGAGCCGGGGTCTTCTGCGCTCAGGCAGGGGTAGGTCACGCTGGATTCACGCTGCAGCCGCTCCCAGGTGATGCCTGAAATGGCGGCGTGCATGGCCTGGCGCATTTCTTCATAAACTTCGGCCACACCGGCGTGTTCGCCCTGGTAGCCACACGCCAATGGACGACTGCCGCCGGGCCGCCCCGAGGCAGGCGACGCGCCTTCGGGGGGCAGCGACCCGTGTAATGGGGCCGCCTGGAATGAGCCAGCGGCGAGGGCCGCATGGGGACCCAAGCGTTCTGCAATCTGTTGAATGATCCACAGATCGGGCTTGGCCTGACCCGGTGGATCAATCGCCTGTTTGCCTAGTTGCACCATACGGTCGGTGTTGCTCACCGTGCCGGTTTTCTCGGGCCAGGCGGTGGCGGGCAGCACCACATCGGCCAGCCAGGCGGTTTCGGTCATGAAAATATCCTGCACCACCAGATGCTCCAGACTGGCCAGCGCATGGCGGGCGTGGTTCAGGTCGGGGTCGCTCATGGCGGGGTTTTCGCCCATGATGTACATGCCGCGCACCTTGTGCGGGTCGGTGTCGGGTGCCAGCGCCTTGTGCATGATCTCCACCACGGTGTAACCGGGTTGCTTGTCCAGCGGCGTGCTCCAAAAATTCTCGAACCAGGCGTGGGCGGCCTGGTTGGTCACGCGCTGGTAGTTGGGGAACATCATGGGGATGAGCCCCGCATCACTGGCACCTTGCACATTGTTTTGACCGCGCAGCGGGTGCAGGCCGGAGCCGGGTTTGCCGATCTGACCGGTGACGGTGACCAGGGCAATCAGGCAGCGGGCGTTGTCGGTGCCGTGCACATGCTGGCTCACGCCCATGCCCCACAGCACCATGGCACCCTTGGCCTTGGCAAATTCACGGGCCACTTCACGGATGGTAGTTGAATCCACACCGCAGATCGGTGCCATGGCCTCGGGGCTGTAGCCTTTGACGTTCTGCTTGAGGGCTTCGAAGTTGTTGGCCCGCGTGCGCACAAATTCCTGGTCCACCAGCCCCTCTTCGATCACGGTGTAAATCATGGCATTGAGCATGGCCACATCGGTGTCCGGCTTGAACTGCATGGTGCGCCAGGCGTGCTTGCCGATGTCGGTCACGCGTGGGTCTGCCAAAACGATCTTGGTACCATTTTTGGCGGCGTTTTTCATCCAGGTGGCGGCCACCGGGTGGTTGGCTGTGGGGTTGGAGCCGATGAGGAAAATCATGCCGGCGTGTTCCACATCATTGACCTGGTTGCTCACCGCGCCTGAGCCTACGCCTTCAAGCAATGCGGCCACGCTGGAGGCATGGCACAGGCGCGTGCAATGGTCCACGTTGTTGCTGCCAAAACCGGTGCGCACCAACTTCTGGAACAGGTAAGCTTCTTCATTGCTGCCCTTGGCACTGCCAAAACCTGCCAGCGATTTGGCGCCTTTGGTGTCACGCAGGCCCTTGAGCTTGCTGCCGGTCAGGGCCAGCGCTTCCTCCCAGCTGGCTTCGCGGAAAACGGCAGACCAATCGGCGGTGTCGCGGTTGAGCTGGTCAAGCATGGCGGGGTCTTTGGCAACCCCTTCCCGGCGGATCAGGGGCACGGTCAGGCGCTGGGGGTTGTGCACATAGTCAAAGCCGAAACGGCCCTTGACGCACAAGCGGCTGTGGTTGGCCGGCCCGTCACGACCCTCCACACTGACAATGGTGTTGTCTTTCACGTTGTAGGTCAGCAAGCAACCCACACCGCAGAAGGGGCATACAGAATCGACCTTTTTGTCGACCACCTGGGAGCCGATCTGGGTCTTG
>JBILKC010000242.1:0-4618 GCA_044376885.1 Hylemonella sp.
AGCCGCTCCCACATCAGGTGGCGCGCCTGAGGGTCCAGTCCGGTGGTGGGCTCGTCCAGCAGCAACAGCTGAGGGTCATTGACCAGGGCACGTGCCAGGCTCAGGCGACGGCGCATGCCACCCGAGAGCTCCCCGGGCTTGGCATCGGCCTTGTGGGATAAAGCCGCAAACTCCAGCAGTTGCGGCACACGGGCACGGATGTCGGCGTCTTTCATGCCGAAGTAACGCCCGTAGACCAACAGGTTTTCTGCACACGAAAAGTCAGGGTCCAGCGTGTCAAACTGACTCACCACCCCCAGCCTGGCCTTGATCGCCAACATATCTCGGGGCATATCCAAGCTGGTCTTGACTTCTTTGTTATTAAAACTGTAGCAAATCTGCCCCTCATCGGGATGTGTCAAACCCAGGCACATGCGCACAGTGGTGGTTTTTCCCGCACCGTTGGGGCCGATCACGCCCAGGCACTCCCCGGCCTCGATCGTCAGAGATACATCATTCACGACGGTATTCGGGCCGTACTGCTTGCGCAAGCCCTGAACAACAAGAATCGGATTACCCATGTCGCAGATTGTTACAGAAGGCACAGCTTCTTTACGCTGCAACAGCTGCCAATCACGATAATCCACCCATGACCCATTCGACACCTGATTCAATACCTACTTCTGAAGAGACGCTACAACCATCTAAGTCGGGTTTTGCGAACCTGGATTTCCATCCGGCTACCCTGAGCAACCTGACTCAATTGGGTTATCTGGAGATGACGCCCATTCAGGCAGCCAGTCTGCCCCTGGCCTTGTCAGGCAAGGATTTGATCGCCCAGGCAAAAACCGGCAGCGGCAAAACCGCCGCCTTTGGCTTGGCTTTGCTGGCTCACCTCAACCCGCGTTTTTTCGCCGTGCAAGCGCTGGTGCTGTGCCCCACCCGCGAACTGGCGGACCAGGTGACGGTGGAGTTAAGGCGTCTGGCGCGCAGCCTGGACAACATCAAAGTGGTCACGCTGTGCGGCGGCATTGCCCTTCGTGGGCAACGCGCCAGTCTGGAAAACGGCGCTCATATCGTGGTGGGAACACCCGGGCGGGTGATGGATCACTTGGCACGAACTCACCTGAACCTCGACGCCCTGAAGGTTCTGGTGCTTGACGAGGCCGACCGCATGCTCGATATGGGTTTCCTCGACGACATGACCACTGTCATCAAGCAATGCCCCAAAGAACGGCAGACGCTGTTGTTTTCTGCCACTTACCCGCAAGGCATAGACAAAATTGCCCGGCAATTCATGCGTGAGCCCCAGCAGGTCAAGGTGGAAAGCAGGGCGACTGAGAACACCATTGAGCAGCGCTTTTATGAGGTCACGCGTGCCACCAGACTTGCCACCGTGAGCTTGCTGCTCAACCATTTCCGGCCTGTCAGCACGCTGGCCTTTTGCAACACCAAGCAGCGCTGCCGGGAACTGGTGCAAAACTTGCAAGACCAGGGATTCAGCGCGCTTACTTTGCATGGGGAACTCGAACAACGTGAGCGCGACCAGGTACTGGCGCAGTTTGCCAACCGCAGCTGTTCGGTGCTGGTGGCCACCGATGTCGCCGCACGCGGCCTTGACATCAGCCAGTTGGAAGCCGTGATCAACGTGGACATTACGCCCGACCCGGAAGTGCATGTGCACCGGATTGGCCGCACCGGACGCGCGGGGGAGCCGGGGCTGGCCCTGAGTCTGGCCAGCATGGACGAGATGGGCTGCATCGGCAAGATTGAGCAGTATCAGAAGAGTGCATCCATCTGGTACAAGACCGATGAACTCACCGCCGCCTCAGAGGAGCCTTTGCTGCCCCCCATGATGAGCCTGCAGATTTTGGGCGGACGCAAGGAGAAAATCCGTCCGGGTGACGTGCTGGGTGCGCTGACCGGCGACGCCGGTTTTACCAGGGACCAAGTGGGCAAGATCAATGTGACCGAATTCTGCACCTTCGTGGCCATCGAACGCAGTCTTGCCCAGGCTGCGATGGACAAGCTCAATAGCGGAACCATCAAAGGTAAAAGTGTCAAGGTTCGTCTTGTCAGGTAATTTCCTACATACCGCAGCGCAATTCGCTGACTTTATTTCCCCGGGTGCAGATTTAAAGTTCTCCTCACCACATCACTGGCGGTGTGAAGCAAGGAAAACCCATGATTACCAGCACTATTTCACTCAATCCCTTCAGCTTGATGATGGAGCCAGAAATTGTCCTCCAGGCCATGGAGCGTTCGCAGTCTTTGCGCAAATTGCGTCGGCAAAAATTTCATCCCCTGGACAAGCCGTTGATCCCCTACAAAAACCTGCCTGGTGTCCAGGCCGCGGCCCTGGCAGACGAAGATGATTTCGACTTCGAGCATTGATTAACGCTTAGACGCTAACATTCATCCCTTTGATGAATGTTTCATGAGCAATTTCTGGCCAGCCTGTGGCTTTGACAAACTCCACCGGGATGCAAACGGCTACCTGGTTCCGACACCAGACTATTTCCGTCTGTTTCTGAACCGGCCCGAACTGGCACTGGTCAACGAGTCCTGCGCAGCAGAGATCAAGCTTCACTCGGCGCTGCAAATCCATCCCCTGTTAACCGCCGACAAGCATCGCCTAGCCAAAATTAGGGATGTTGATGCCCGACACAACTACGCGGTTTATTTCAAGTTCCGTGATTCCCTGCTGGCCAAGGGCACATTGGAACATTACTACACCAGCCTGTTCCGCCAAACAACGATTGATATTCCCCCTGACTTCATTGACTTGATGGTTCAGGCCATGGTACGCAACCTGCTCGACTCGGTGCAGGATGCGCGGCTTGCCCGCGCAGCCGAAATGCTGTTCCGCTCCCAACGTATTTCTGTTCAGGACGGGCAAGTTCTTGCCGCCGACCTGAAAGTGGTGGACATGCACAACGAAAATGGCGGGCTGGGAGAGCTGGGCAGACTGTTGATTGAAAGCAAGGCACCACTGCGCTCCGTCAGCTTGCAAGTACTCAACGATGACAATGCAGCCGAGTATTTTCAGTCCGGCGAGAAATACAACTTCCTTCTGGACTTGACCCACGAATTGGCACAAGAGTTGAGCCATGGCTTGACACTTCGAATGACCCGGGCCCGAAGTGGCCTCAAGGCTCTGGCACAAGTGCTGACGCTCTGGATCAGACACATGCTGGGTGTTGAGGTTCAGATTGAGCCACTGCAAAACGTGGAAGACCCCCAGTGGCGCTGGCACATCGGACTGGATGTGGAGTCAACCGCTTTGCTCAACGATTTGTATGAAGACCGTTTTGTTGAGCCTGAGCGCATGCAGCGCCTGATCAGCTTATTCAAGCTGACCTTTACCAACCCCAACGATATGCGCGCCGATGTGGCTGGCAAGCCGGTTTACCTTGGCTTGATGATGAGCCCGGACAAAGTGGTCCGGCTCAAACCGCAAAATCTGCTGCTGAACCTGCCATTGAAGTCCCTGATCTGAAGACGGGAGCAGCTATCGGCGCAAGTGTCGGCACAAGCTGACTTTGATCGCCTACATATTGCGCCGGTACTGACCACCCACCTCAAACAGAGCGTTGGTGATTTGGCCCAAGGAGCAAACGCGCACCGCATCCATCAGCACTTCAAATACGTTCTTGTTTTCGATGACCGCTTGTTGCAAAGCCTTGAGCATGGCGGGCGATTCAGTCGCGTGAGAGGCATGGAAAGCTGCCAGTCGCTTGAGCTGGCTTTGTTTTTCCTCTTCGGTCGATCGGGCCAACTCCAGCTTATCCATGACCTGGTCACCGTGCGGATTGCGGAAAGTGTTCACGCCGATGATGGGCAATTCACCGGTGTGTTTGAGCATTTCGTAATGCATGGACTCGTCCTGAATGCGCCCGCGCTGGTAGCCGGTTTCCATCGCACCGAGTACGCCACCGCGCTCGGCAATGCGCTCAAACTCTTGCAGCACCGCCTCTTCCAGCAACTCGGTCAGCTCTTCGATGATAAATGCGCCTTGTGACGGATTTTCGTTCTTGGCCAGGCCCCATTCACGATTGATGATGAGCTGGATCGCCATGGCGCGACGCACCGAATCTTCGGTGGGCGTGGTGATGGCTTCGTCAAAAGCGTTGGTATGCAGGCTATTGCAGTTGTCGTAAATCGCAATCAGTGCCTGCAGGGTGGTGCGAATATCGTTGAATTGGATTTCCTGCGCGTGTAAGCTGCGCCCGCTGGTCTGGATATGGTATTTGAGCTTCTGTGACCGCTCATTGGCACCGTATTTTTCTTTCATGGCCACGGCCCAGATACGACGCGCCACCCGACCCATCACCGTGTATTCAGGGTCCATGCCATTGCTAAAGAAGAAGCTCAGGTTGGGCGCAAAGTCGTCAATGTGCATGCCGCGCGCCAGATACGCCTCAACAAAGGTAAAGCCGTTGGAGAGCGTAAACGCCAGTTGGCTGATCGGGTTAGCACCGGCTTCGGCAATGTGATAGCCGCTGATAGACACGCTGTAGAAGTTGCGCACATCATGGTGCACAAAATACTGGGCGATATCGCCCATCACCTTGAGTGAAAACTCAGTCGAGAAGATGCAGGTGTTCTGACCCTGATCTTCTTTCAGAATATCGGCCTG
>JBILKC010000243.1:0-4595 GCA_044376885.1 Hylemonella sp.
CTGCTTTGATGGTCTGTATGTCACCGGTGACATCAACCCGGATGAAATTTCCCGACTCAATTCGAATCGCGTTGGCGTGGAAGAGAATGACGAAGACACTTCGCGCCTGGCGCTGCCCAACCACCAGCTGGATTAGCAGCCCCCTGGCGGACCCTATTCACTGAAATCCTGATCATGACCTCCAAATCATTGCCCGATCATTTGCACCTCGATACCCTGGCCGTTCGCGCAGCGGTGGATAAAAGCCAGTATGGTGAAAACTCGGAGGCCTTGTACCTGACCAGCAGCTTTGTCCAGCCCGACGCCGCCACCGCCGCACGCCGCTTTGCCGGCGAAGAAGACGGCTACATCTATTCACGCTTTACCAACCCCACCGTGACCAGCATGGAAAAGCGCCTGGCTGCGCTGGAGGGCACCGAGGCCTGCATGGGAACCAGCAGTGGCATGTCGGCCATTGTGTTGCTGTGCATGGGGCTGCTCAAGGCGGGTGACCATGTGATCTGCTCGCAGTCCGTCTTTGGATCTACTATTAAATTAATAGCTGGAGAGTTCGGTAAATTCGGGGTTCAGAGCACATTTGTATCTCAGACCGAGGTGGCTCAATGGCAGGCAGCGGTGCAACCCAACACCCGTTTGCTGTTTGCTGAAACGCCCACCAATCCGCTCACCGAGGTGTGCGACATCCGGGCACTGGCCGATGTGGCGCATGCAGCCGGGGCCTTGCTGGCGGTAGACAATTGCTTTTGCTCACCAGCCTTGCAACAACCGGCCAAGCTGGGCGCAGACCTGATTATTCATTCCGGCACCAAGTACCTGGACGGCCAGGGCCGCGTGGTGGCCGGGGCTGTTTGCTGTTCGCAGCAGCTGTTTGATGAAAAATTCATGCCGGTCATGCGCAGTGCCGGCATGAGCATCTCGCCCTTCAATGCCTGGGTGGTACTCAAGGGAATGGAAACCTTGTCCATACGCATGCATGCCCAGAGCGATAGCGCTTTGGCGCTGGCCAGCTGGCTGGAGCAGCATCCCAAGGTGGCCCGTGTGTATTACCCGGGACTGGCGTCACACCCCCAGCACACCCTGGCCATGCAGCAGCAAAGTGGCAAAGGCGGTGCGGTGGTGTCGTTTGATGTCAAGGGTGCGGATGTGCAGTCGGGCCGGACCAACGCTTTCCATGTGATTGACAGCACCCGTGTGTGTTCCATTACCGCCAATCTGGGCGATACCAAGACCACCATCACCCATCCGGCCAGCACGTCCCACGGCCGTCTGACGGAGGCGCAACGCCAGGCGGCAGGTATCGGCCAGAGCCTGATTCGTGTGGCCGTGGGCCTGGAGCACATTGACGATCTGAAAGCCGACCTGGCGCGTGGACTGGACTCTTTGGCATGACGCAATCTAACGAGGCAACCGCCGTTCGCACCCGGACCCGCTTTGCACCGTCGCCCACCGGGTTTATCCACCTCGGCAATATCCGCTCCGCGCTCTACCCGTGGGCGTTTGCCCGGGCAACCGGGGGCGATTTCATTCTGCGCATTGAAGATACCGACCTTGACCGTTCCACCCAGGCTGCGGTCGATGTGATCATTGAAGGCATGCGCTGGCTGGGTCTGGACTATGACGAAGGCCCCTACTACCAAATGCAGCGCATGGCACGCTACAAGGAGGTCCTGGCCGAATTGCAGAAAGCCGGCCAGGTCTACCCCTGCTATATGAGCGTAGAAGAGCTCGATGCCTTGCGTGAGCAGCAGATGGCTGCCAAGGAAAAGCCCCGGTACGACGGCACCTGGCGGCCAGAGCCAGGCAAGGTTCTGCCCTTGGTGCCCGAGGGGGTCAGGCCGGTGCTGCGCTTCAAAAACCCGCAGGGCGGCGCGGTGATCTGGGACGACAAGGTCAAGGGCCGGATTGTGATCAGCAACGATGAGCTCGACGATCTGGTGATTGCCCGACCGGATGGCACCCCGACCTATAACTTCTGTGTTGTGGTAGACGATATTGACATGGCCATTACCCATGTGATTCGCGGTGATGACCATGTGAACAACACACCGCGCCAGATCAATATTTTCAAGGCGCTGGGAAAAGAGCCGCCTGTGTACGCGCATTTGCCCACGGTGCTTAATGAGCAGGGCGAGAAAATGAGCAAGCGCAATGGTGCCAAGCCAGTGACGCAATATGCCGCTGAGGGCTACTTGCCTGATGCCATGGTGAACTATCTGGCACGTCTGGGCTGGAGCCATGGGGATGACGAAATTTTCAGCCGCGCCCAGTTCCTGCAGTGGTTCAGTCTGGATCATTTGGGGCGAAGTGCAGCCCAGTTTGACGAAGCCAAGTTGCGTTGGGTCAATGCCCAGCACCTCAAGACCATGGCCGATGAGGTGTTGGCAGCTCTGGTGGCGTCACATTTGACGCAGCGCGCGATAACGTCCGATGCCCGCCTGTCCGCAATTTGCGGCCTGTTCAAGGACCGCTGTGACACCACCGTCATGCTGGCCGATTGGGCCGCCGTTTTTTACGCTGGCATCACACCCAAGACGCAAGACCTCGAGCAGTACGTGACCGATGCGGTCAAACCCGCACTGACGTTACTGGCTGACAAACTTGAGTCCTGCGAATGGAATAAAGCTGCTTTGGCGCTGGCGATCAAAGCCGTGTTGCTTGAATGCAATCTGAAGATGCCGCAACTGGCCATGCCTGTGCGTGTGCTGGTCTTGGGGACGCCGCAAACCCCTTCGCTGGATGCATTGCTTGAACTCTTTGACAGAGACATTGTGCTGGGACGGCTACGCACCGCTTAACTTTAAGGCTATAATTCGAGGCTCGGAAATTGAGATTGCACTGAAATGCGGTTTCGGGAAGCTGCAAGGTATTTTTTACCGTCGCGGTACTAGGGGGTATAGCTCAGCTGGGAGAGCGCTTGCATGGCATGCAAGAGGTCAGCAGTTCGATCCTGCTTACCTCCACCAAGATTTCCGGTGAAATTGTTATCTGGATTAGTCCACAGGTTTTGACCCCATCGTCTAGAGGCCTAGGACATCACCCTTTCACGGTGAGTACCGGGGTTCGAATCCCCGTGGGGTCGCCAAGTTTGTAGCACTTGTCCCGCAAGGGAAAAGCTATCTACCAGGAGTGGTAGTTCAGTTGGTTAGAATACCGGCCTGTCACGCCGGGGGTCGCGGGTTCGAGTCCCGTCCGCTCCGCCAGTTTGCCTCTGGGCAGAATCCGCAAGGATTTTGCCCAGAGTATGTTTCTAAATTTTGAGCTGACAAGTCATCAACAGCCTGAAAAGAGATTATGAGCAAACCAGTTACCAAAACAGCCATCGTTGACGATGGCTTGCGTTACAAATCAAAAGTTTCAGGGTCGCCTTTCGTATCGAACGCGTTCTCGGGCAACACCACCATGTCTTGTTTTCTGTGCGGCAAACATCGCCCAAGAACAAGCCTCATGACACGCAAGTTGATTGGCAGATCCCAGACTGTTTGCTCACCCAAGTGTGAGTAGTCTGCCGCCTTTAGTGCGAACAGCCTGACAGGCCAAGTCGTCAGCGTCTTGGGCCGTAACCGGCCTGTTATTTGATTTCCAGCTTCAGGCCCTGTGTTCCCACATTGACCGCGGCGCTTTGAACCGACAGGTCTCCGGGCTGGGGCATCGCATCACCGCTCTTGCTGATGCGGGCACTGACCACCACCTGGGACACGCTGGAGAGCTTGGTGGCCTCAGACATGGCAGTGCTGTCATCAAGCGTGAACGTCAAGGGCAAATCCTTGACCTGTTTGCGCACGATGGCCAGCGGCATCCGGGGGCCCTGCGCCGCACGCGCAAAGATGAAAACTGTGTCATTCGGACTGGTTTGTGAACGCAGTGCTTCAGCCAGTGTCAGCGTGCCTGTGATCGAGGTGTTTGCTGCGCTGGCAGTCGCCGGGGGCGGATTGTTCGAAGGCGCGCTGCTCGACGGCTTGGGGCTGCTTGCCCCGCCCTTGCCGCCATCAGCAGGCAGGCCTGCAAGTTCTCGCGCCTGAGCCAGACCCGAAGCCACTTGTTGAACCATCTGGCTGTCTGCGGGGCCGATCTGAACCACCTGCGCCCAGAACTTGATCGCCAACTTGTAATCTTTGCGGTCAAACGCATCCGACCCCGCCAAGGTGAGCGCCTTGATGTTGGCCGGGTCGAGTTTCAGAGCGCGCTCTACCCATTTCATGGGTTCACCAGCAAGGTTACGGTTGTTGTTCACAGCCAGTGAGTCGGCGTAGTCGGCCAGCAAGCTGGCATCGTCCTTGCGCAGGGCCACTGCTTTTTCATAGGCCTTGAGCGCTTCCGGATGACGGTCCATGACGCTTAATGCGCGACCCATCATGGTCCAGCCATCGGCGTCCTGGGGATTGTCTTTGAGATGCTGTGCCAGGCTGTCAATCATGCCGGCAATTTGCGATGAGGTGGGCGAGCGGGAGTCATCCTGGCTCTGGTCGGCCTGACCTGCAGTCTGAGCGCTGGCAGGACCTGTGGCCAGTTGTGATGGAGAGCCTTTCCAGCTGTAGCCTGCAACCGCTATCAAAACGATACCAATGAAGATAGAAGCAATAAGGGCAAAACCTGGT
>JBILKC010000244.1:0-4591 GCA_044376885.1 Hylemonella sp.
GAACTCAAGAGGTGATGGTCGCTTCTGAAATACTGCAATCTTTGGGAATCAGGACATTTGTACCGAGCGTGACTGCGTGTCCGGGATGCGGTCGCACCACTAGTAGCACCTTTCAAGAGCTTGCAAAACAGATTGATGATTTTTTACGATCCCAAATGCCCATCTGGCGCAAGCAATACCCGGGTGTTGAAAAACTCAAGGTTGCCGTGATGGGTTGTATTGTCAATGGCCCAGGAGAAAGCAAGCATGCCGATATCGGGATAAGTTTACCGGGCAACGGTGAATCCCCGGCCGCTCCGGTTTTTATCGATGGCGAGAAACGCCTGACCCTCAGAGGTGATTCAATCGCAAATGATTTTCAAAAGATTGTTGAAAACTACATCGAAAAGCGCTTTGTTTCTGTGTCTGCCAGTGTCTGATTTGCCTCATGAATGAAAAACTAACAGTCAGCAAGGCTGATGAAGTCGTAGCCGTCAAAGGCATGAATGACATCCTCCCGCCGGATTCAATGCGTTGGCAATGGTTGGAGCAAAAAGTCACTGAACTGATGAAGCGGTTCGCATACCAGAACATACGCACCCCGATTGTCGAACATACACCTTTGTTTGTCCGCGGCCTGGGGGAAGTCACGGACATCGTCGAGAAGGAGATGTATTGTTTTGAGGATCGCTTAAACGGTGATTCCCTGACCTTGCGTCCGGAGAACACCGCTGGCGTTGTGCGTGCCGTCATTGAGCACGCCATGTTGTATGACGGCGGAAAGCGGCTTTTTTATATGGGACCGATGTTCAGACACGAGCGTCCACAACGCGGCCGCTACCGTCAATTCCATCAGATAGGTGCGGAAGTGCTGGGTTTTTCGGGTCCTGAAATTGATGCAGAACTAATTCTTCTCGCCAACGCCCTTTGGAAGACGCTTGAGCTCACAGATGTCCGGCTTGAGATCAATAGTCTCGGACAACCTGATGAGAGAAAGCTTCACCGCGCAGCCTTGATCGCATACTTCGAACTGCATGCAGACCAACTTGATGAAGATGCTCGCAGACGCTTGCACACCAATCCATTGAGAATTCTCGATACCAAAAATCCGTCGATGCAAGACTTGGTGCAAGCCGCCCCCAAGATGATGGATTTTCTGGGTGAGGCATCTTTGAGCCATCTCAATGGCGTTCGTGCCATTCTGGATGCCAACGGTGTTGACTACACTATTAACCCACGATTGGTTCGTGGCATGGACTATTACAACCTGACTGTTTTTGAGTTCATTACGAACCGCCTGGGTTCACAGGGAACAATTTGCGGCGGTGGTCGTTATGACTATCTGGTTCAAGAGTTGGGCGGTAAACCCGCGCCTGCTGTCGGGTGGGCATTGGGTGTTGAGCGCGTGCTTGAATTGGTAAATCAAACCACTCAACTCAAAGACATCGTGCCGCTGGACGCCTATGCAATCGTCATGGACGTCACAGCATTGCCCTTGGCTATGAAATGCATCGGTGACTTGCGAGAGCTTGGCGTCTGTGTCCAGATGCATGCCAGTCATGCTGGAAGCATGGGCAGCCTCAAAAGTCAATTCAAGCGTGCTGATGCCAGTGGCGCAAATTTTGCGCTGATTTTCGGTGCGGATGAAATCGCAAAGAATAGCGTTTCTGTGAAATCACTTCGAGGCTCCGACCCAATTCAGGTCAGCCGTAGTCTGTCCAATATTGACGATTGGGCCTCCACCCTACAATCGCATACTCAATTTCCCGAATCTCATGGCAAATAATCTCGATCTCGAAGAGCAGGAACAACTTGACTCTCTCAAGCATTTCTGGCGTCAATACGGAAACCTCATCAGTTGGGGCCTAATTCTGGTCATGGCATCTTTTGCGGGTTGGAACGCATACCAGTACTGGCAGCGGAGTCAGGCAGCACAGGCTGCTGCCATGTTTGATGAAGTGGAGCGGATGGTTATAACTGGTGATATGGTGAAAATTGAACGCGCTTTCACCGATATGAAAGAGAAGTTTTCAGGAACCAGCTATGCCCAGCAGGCCGGTTTGATGGTTGCAAAAGTCTATCTGGATACAGGTAAACCGGCCGATGCCAAATCGGCCCTCGTTTGGGTATCCGAAAAGTCTTCTGACGAGGGTTACCAGGCTGTTGCCAAGCTCAGACTGGTTGGCCTCTTGTTTGAGTCCAAATCTTTTGATGAGGCCTTGAAATTACTCTCAAGTCCGTTCCCTGAAGAGTTTAAGGCCCTGGTTTATGACCGAAGGGGCGATGTTTATCTGGCTCAGGGAAAGCGTACGGAAGCACTCCAGGAATACCTTGCTGCAGCAAAATTGATGGACGAGCAAACGCAGTACCGTCGGTTGCTCGACGTTAAGCTGGCTTCTCTTGGTGCCAACCCCAAACAAGCTGCAAGTTCAACTGAAGGTGCCAAGTGATCCTCTCTGAACTCTGGTCTAGGCGGTTTCTTAAGGCCTGTTGGTTTTCTTTTGCCTTGCTGCTCAGTGCGTGCGGAACTTCCAACCAGCAGCCTAAACCTGCAGACCTACCCCCGGCTACAGATCTCATTGGCATCAGCAGTGTCTGGACCAATAAAATCAATCCCCCGGCTCCGTCCCTTGAGGCCAGGGTCGTAGGCAACAAACTCGCTGTGGCCGCTTCTAACGGATCTGTGGTTGTGCTTGATACGCAAACAGGGGTTGACCTGTGGCGGGTATCACTTGGAATGCCGCTCAACGCGGGAATCGGATTCGATGGCAAATTGTCTGCGGTAATCACCCGTGATAACGAACTTATTGTCATGGATGAAGGCAAAGAATCGTGGCGTCAAAGGCTAAGCGCCCAAAGCTATACAGCCCCATTCATTGCAGGCGGACGTGTTTTTGTACTGATGGCAGACCGGTCGGTTATCGGTTTTGATGCCCAAACAGGGCGAAGGCTTTGGCAGTTTTCCCAGCAGCAACGTTCCAATGATGCGCTTGTGCTCAGCCGACCGGGCGTCATGCTTGCCGTGTCTGACACCTTGGTTGTTGGTCTCTCGGGCAAGTTGCTTGGCTTAAACCCCTTGAATGGTACATCCCGCTGGGAAACTGTGATTGCCTCGCCGCGCGGAACCAACGACGTTGAGCGCTTGGTTGACCTGGTAGGCCCTGCCTATCGCGATGCGGATGTGCTGTGTGTCCGCTCGTTTGAGGCTGGTATTGGCTGTGTGAATGCTGCGCGTGGCTCGTTGATCTGGAGAAAAACGGTGTCCGGGTCCGCTGGATTGCACGGAGATGACAAGTATGTTTTCGGCGTTGAGGGTGACGGCACTTTGACCGCCCTGCGTCGAGGCGACGGGGAAAAGGGTTGGACGACAGACGCTCTCAGGTTCCGCCGTCCCGGCTCTCCTATGGTTGCAGGGCGCTCGGTTGTATTAGGCGATTCACAGGGCTATCTTCATTTTTTATCTCGGGAAGATGGCGCTACCCTAGCACGGGTAACGACTGACAATTCCGGCATCCTGCTGGCTCCTTTGATGTCGGGAACTACGCTGATTGCCGTTACCCGAAATGGTGGAATTTACGGCTTCAGGCCGAAATAAGTCGGCTTACATCTCTCAAATGAAACCAGTTCTGGCATTGGTTGGTCGCCCCAACGTGGGGAAGTCGACCTTATTTAACCGTTTAACCAAAACGCGTGATGCCATCGTGGCGGATTTCGCAGGTCTGACCCGGGATCGGCATTATGGCAATGGCAAACTGGGTAAATTGGAGTTCATCGTCATCGACACCGGGGGGTTTGAGCCTGAGGCGGGAGATGGGATCT
Organism: Hylemonella sp.; assembly: GCA_044376885.1. GTDB lineage: Bacteria > Pseudomonadota > Gammaproteobacteria > Burkholderiales > Burkholderiaceae_C > JBEIGE01. The sequence continues at coordinate 3,799 of JBILKC010000244.1, forward strand.
ACAAGGAGATGGCCAAGCAGACCCGACAGGCCGTGGCGGAGTCGGACGTTGTGATCTTTGTTGTTGATGCTCGTCAGGGCGTTTCTGCCCAAGATCACGACATTGCAAACTATCTGCGTCGGCTGGGCAAACTTTGCCTGCTGGTTGCAAACAAGGCTGAAGGCATGGTTGAGGGTGTTCAGCTGGCAGAGTTTTATGAACTTGGCTTGGGGGAGGTGGTTCCTGTTTCGGCCGCACATGGTCAAGGTATTCGTAGCCTGGTTGAAATGGCGCTTGAGCCCCTGAATCTTCCCGACCCTGATGAAGCTGTAGAACCACAAGATTCTGGCGTTATGAAGCTTGCTGTAGCCGGCCGCCCTAATGTTGGCAAATCCACTTTGATCAATACCTGGCTGGGTGAAGAGCGTCTTGTGGCCTTCAATCTGCCGGGCACAACACGTGTTGCCATATCCGTTCCCTTTGAGCGAGAGGGTCAGCGATTTGAGCTGATCGACACCGCAGGATTACGTCGAAAAGGTAAGGTATTTGAGGCTATCGAAAAGTTTTCTGTGGTCAAGACATTGCAGGCTATTGAATCGGCCAATGTCGTGTTGCTGATGTTGGATGCGACCCAAGGTGTTACCGACCAGGACGCGCACATTGCGGGTTACATACTTGAGTCGGGACGATCTGTTGTGATTGCCATCAATAAATGGGATGCCATCGATGCGTACCAGCGGGAGATCGTTCAAAGATCGATAGAAACCAGACTGGCATTTCTCAAGTTTGCCAACTTGCACCTTATTTCTGCTCA
>JBILKC010000245.1:0-4590 GCA_044376885.1 Hylemonella sp.
CCTACCGCTTTGCCGACGAAGCCCATCTGGGCCAACTGCGCAGCAGCGGTGAACCCTATATCACCCACCCGATTGCCGTCGCAGCCCAATGCGCTGACTGGAAACTCGACGCCCAGGCCCTGATGGCCGCCTTGCTGCACGACGCCCTGGAAGACTGCGGCATCACCAAGATCGAACTCATCGAACGCTTTGGTTCACCGGTGGCCGAACTGGTGGACGGCCTGACCAAGCTGGACAAACTGCAGTTCAACACCCGCGAGGAAAACCAGGCCGAGTCGTTTCGCAAAATGTTGTTGGCCATGGCCCGCGACGTGCGCGTGATCCTGATCAAGCTGGCCGACCGCTCTCACAATATGCGCACCCTGTCGGATGTGCCGCGTGAGAAATGGCCGCGTATCTCGGCTGAAACCCTGGATATTTACGTCCCCATCGCGCACCGGCTGGGCCTGAACCAGACCTACCGTGAGTTGCAGGACCTGTCATTTCGCCATTTGCGGCCCTGGCGCTACGCCACCCTGACCAAAGCCATTGCGCGCTCACGCAGCCGGCGGCGCGATCTGATTGCCAAAGTCCAGCGCGATGTGGAAACAGCATTTGCAACTGCCCCCTTCAAAATTCGCCTGGCCGGGCGCGAAAAATCGCTCTATTCCATCTACACCAAAATGACGCAAAAGCATCTGAGCTTTGCGCAAATCACCGACATCTACGGCATCCGCATCACGGTGCCCGCCGTGACCGATTGCTACACCGCGCTGGGCGTTTTGCATCAGCTCTACAAGCCTGTCACGGGCAAGTTCAAGGATCTCATTGCCATTCCCAAGCTCAACGGCTACCAGTCCTTGCACACCACCCTGGTCGGCCCGTCCGGGGTCAACGTCGAGTTCCAGATCCGCACCGACACCATGCACACCGTGGCCGAATCCGGCGTTGCCGCCCACTGGCTGTACAAGGCCAACCAGCCCGAGTCCGGCACCACCGAGCGGCTGGGCACCAAGTGGTTGCAATCGCTGCTCGACATCCAGGACGAAACCCGCGATGCCGCCGAGTTCTGGGAGCATGTCAAGGTCGACCTCTTCCCCGACGCGGTGTATGTCTTCACCCCCAAAAGCCGCATCATCACCCTGCCCCGGGGTGCCACCGTGGTTGACTTTGCCTACGCCATCCACAGCGACATCGGCGACCGCACCATTGCCGCGCGCATCAATGGCCACCAGACCCCGCTGCGCACCGAGCTGAAAAACGGTGATGTGGTCGACGTTGAAACCACCGAGGCCTCGACCCCCAACCCGGCCTGGCTGAGCTTTGTGAGAACCGGGCGGGCGCGGTCCAAAATTCGCCACCACCTCAAAACCCTGGCGCAAACCGAATCCGAAGGGCTGGGCGAAAAACTGCTGGCGCAATCCTTGCGCGCCGAAGGCATAGAGCGCTTTCCCATGGAAGACGCCGCTCACGCGTCCATCTGGGACAAACTGCTGCGCTTTACCGGAAACAAAAGCCGCTCTGAGCTGCTTACCGACATCGGTCTGGGCAGGCGCATCGCCACCATTGTGGCCAAACAGCTGGCCCGCCTGATGAGCGATCAGGGCGAAAAGCCCGACGCCCTGCTGCTCACACGCGAACGCTTCACCAGCCCGGCCTCAACCGGCCAGGGCGTGGTGTCCATAGACGGCAGCGAAAACGCCTCGGTCACCTACGCCACATGCTGCCGTCCCGTGCCGGGCGACGCCATCCTGGGCTATCTGGGCCGTGGCGAAGGGCTGGCGGTGCACACCCGCAACTGCGCTGTGGTCAAGCGCTTGCAGCACCGCGACAGTGAGCGCTTCATCACCGTGGACTGGTCAGACGAACCCGTCAGAACCTTCGAGACCGGCCTGATGGTGACCGTGAAAAACGGCAAGGGTGTTTTGGCGCAAGTGGCCTCAGCCCTGGCCACAGCCGAGGCCGACATCACCCACATCGACATGGGCCAGGACGCCGCCCAGGAAACCACCGACCTGCGTTTTGTGATTGCGGTGCGCGACACCGCCCACCTGGACGTGGCGCTGCGCCAGCTCAACCGCAGCCCCTCGGTGGTCAAAGCACGCCGCCTGCCCGACAACTAAGTCGCCCAGGCCCGGCGTTCGGGGCACGACAGTGCACCTCAGAGGGCTTTGCAAGCCTTTGCATGCCATTACGGCGGCGGGTAGCGCACGCTGATCACCTCTATGACTTGTTCGCCCAGCGGTGTGGCCAGTTTGAGCACATCACCGACCCTGGCCTTGAGCAGGGTTCTGGCAATGGGCGATATCCAGCTCACCTGGTCCTGCGCGCTGTCGGCTTCGTCCACGCCCAGAATGGTGATGGTGCGCTCACTATCGGCCTCATCCACATAGGTCACCGTGGCTCCAAAGAAAACCTGCTCACTGCCATACAGCAAGCTCGGGTCTGTGACCACCGCCAGTTCCAGCCGCTGGGTCAAAAAGCGGATGCGCCGGTCAATCTCGCGCAGGCGCTTTTTGCCGTAGATATAGTCGCCGTTCTCGGAACGGTCGCCATTGCTGGCTGCCCAGTACACCGCCTCCACCACCTTGGGCCGCTCGGTGTCTATCAAGCTCAGCAGTTCCTGGCGCAAGGCGGCGTAACCCGCAGGCGTGATGTAGTTTTTAACGCCTGCAGGCACTGGCTTCAGGTCGTGCCTCGGACATACTTCAGAACGTGCTCACCACCATGCGCCCTTGTTCGATCAGGCGTGTCAGCAAAGCCTGGTTGGTCTCAACCGCAGGGTAGTCGTCCGGCAGATTAAAGCCGCCGTTGCTGATGGTGGCAAGAATGCCATACAGCCCGCCGCCGTCGCGGTCTGCCCAGACCTCAATGTCCTGCTTGCTCGTCTGAAAATTGGTCACCTTGCGGAGATCCAGAAACCCGCCAATGCTGCCGTTCAGGCCCGTGGTCAGCAGGGCTGCGTCGGTGACGGCATTGCCGGTGGCCTGGAAATTTTTCTCAAACAGCAGCGACAGGTCCATGCGGTCATTCTGTGTCGGATCGACATGGTTCCAGGTAAAGTCGGTAATCGTATCACCCGAGGTACCGCCCAGGCCGCCAGAGGAGCCTGAACCCGTCACTTCGTTACGGTAGTAAAAGGTATCCGATCCACCCCCGCCGGTCAGGACGTCCGCACCGAGTCCGCCAACAATCAGGTCCGCGCCGCTGGTGCCGGTGATGGCGTCATTCCCCAGTCCGCCCAGGAAAGTGCCCCCCTTGAGCTGTTCACTTGCACTCCAGTTCGAGCCGTTCAGGGTGTCGCTGGCGCTGGTACCTAAGCTCCAGATATTATGGTTAAAGCCGCGCTTGACGACATCACTATCGGTCAGCGAACCCGTGTAGGTAATTTTGCTGACATTGTTCAAGGGCTGATTCAGCGTGAGCTGGACCCCCTGGCGCAAGTTCACCGTGATCGCAGACACGGCAAAAGTGGAGGTGGCTGTACCAGACTGCTCAATCGAGAAATTGCCGGCCGAGACAGTACCTCCCGACATGGCATGGTCAAAGGCAAACTGGACCTGGTTGAGTGTGGGAATGGTCTTGAAAGACACCATCTCCGGCACCCTGTCACCGCCGCTGGTGTACAGATTGACAGTTTGGCCCGCCACAGACTGGGTGAACAGGCGGTCATAGTAGTTGCCGTTGACCTTGAAAATCCCGGACTCAGCCGTGCTAAAGCCTGTGGGCAAAATCACATCTTCGCGGCCCAGATTGAACTCCAGGGTGTTGGTATCCGACAAGAAGTTCACATCGCTGGCACTCACTGTCACGATCTGACGCCGGTTCAGGGTTTCGCCATCCTGGACAAAGTCAATTTTTTCAAAACCCAACAAGCGGTGGTAACCCGCATCATTGACCCGCTGGTTGCTGACCGTATCACCCGACATGCCCCGAAAATTGCTGATGAAGTCAGTCAGCGAGAACTGGGTGGTCCCTGTAAAGCCGGCTGCCAGCTTCAGGGTGTCATAGCCCTGGCCACCATCAATATGGCGGAAGGCCAGATCCTTGATGAGCACCGTGTCATTGCCCGCGCCTGTGTTCACATAGTCGGCACCCGCCGTGGTGACCGTGTCGGAAGAGACCGCGTCCACCAAGAGCAGGGCCTGGTCTATCAGGGTTCCCGGAACGGCGCTCAGGCTCAGGTTGTACGTGGTGTTGCTCAACACGGCATTGCGCGCCACCACCGAGCCTGTACTCTGGTACTTGGCCGCCAGGTAGCTGGCAACTTCCTGGTTGTAAGCGTCGCCTGTCTGGACAGACACACTGATCTGGTCACCCAGCAAACCGGTCCCCCCCCCGCCAACCCTGAAGAGGCGCTGTGCGGTGTCTGCTGACTGCAGCATCAAATCAAGGCCAAGCGGATTATGTTGGGCGCTGGGGATCCAGTTGGGCAAATTGGCGGTGTCATTGAGCCGCATCTGGTTGTACAGGAATCCGGTGTAATACCTGTTGACGGAGGTGAACATCTGCCACGAGCCGGTACCGATCACGTTGCTCATGTCCCGGGCAAAATAAATCCCATTGGTACTGGTACCCGGGTCTCGCACCGACAAGGTGTTGGTGGCCCCG
>JBILKC010000246.1:0-4587 GCA_044376885.1 Hylemonella sp.
TTATTCGCACGTCTCAAATAGTGACTTTGTCGAATAAAAAATCAGCCCTAAACCATTCAAGCGGGACGCCTAACGTCGCCCCTTAATTCGAAAGTTGGCCCTCTCTTTAAAACGCATAGGTAGAGCGAATCCACATGATCGACATCGTTACCGCTGACCTTCGGAATCAAGCCCATGCAGAGGCGACAGTCAAACTCTTGAACCACTACTCACGCGACGCAATGGGTGGAGGTCAGGATCTTCCGGCCTTCGTCCAGGAAAATCTGGTTGGCGAACTTCTACGCAGACCAGGGGCACATGTCGTGCTCGCGTACAGCGATCAAACACCTGTTGGCCTTGTCATCCTCATGGAAGGCTTCTCGACGTTTGCCTGCAAGCCACTACTGAATATTCACGACGTGGTCGTCTTGAGTGATTTTCGCGGGCAGGGAATTTCCAAAAAGCTTTTGCAGAAGTCGGAGGAAATCGCAAAGTCTCTGGGATGTTGCAAGCTTACGCTGGAGGTGCTTGAGGGCAATACAACAGCACAAGCGGCTTACAGGGCAAGCGGTTTTGCAGGTTATGAACTCGATCCGCAAATGGGGAAAGCGCTCTTTTGGCAAAAGAAGCTCAGCTGAGAATAATCTTCCGCTTCGGTTAACCTGGGCATTAGGCCTTTGCTTCAGTAGTGATAGCGCAACTGAGCGATCAGCAAGGAATCGCCATCTGCGCGGTAAACCAACCGATGCTCGTCTGTGATTCGGCGAGACCAAAAGCCAGCGAGTGCATGTTGCAAAGGCTCTGGTTTGCCAATGCCTGTAAATGGTTCGCGTTGAACTTCTTTAATCAGCTTGTTGATTCGCTCAAGCATTCGTTGGTCTTTTTGCTGCCAGTACAAGTAGTCTTCCCAGGCCGCTTCAGCAAAAATCAGTTTCATTCAGCAAGCTTTCGCTCTGTTCCTTTGCCGGCGGTCAATTGCTCAATCGCAGTCATCAAACGTTTGGCGCTTGTTGGGCTACGCAGTAAATAAGATGTTTCCTCTAGCGCTGTAAAGTCTTCAAGCGAAAGCATGACAACAGACGGTTGGCCGTTGCGCGTGATGATCAGCGGTTCGTGGTCTTCGCAAACGCGGTTCATGGTTGTAGCCAGGTTCGCACGCGCAGTGGAGTAAGAAATAGCATCCATAAGAGGGCCTCATGTTGTACGCAAAATTGTACAATTGCCGCTTCCATTTGTCCAGCGAAATCATGCGCTGGCCTCACTGTTAGCCCCCTTCAATCGGCCGTGATCTTGGCATCCTGGATCACGCGACCCCAATAGGCCAGTTCCTTGCGGGTGTAGTCGCCCAGCTGTGCCGGTCCCATGTGCTCGATGAGGGTACCCGCGTCTTCGGCTCGCTTTTTCAACTCCGGTGAGGTCAGGATCTTGGCGATTTCGGTGTTGAGCAGTTGTACAACTTCGTTTGGAGTGCCCGCAGGCGCATACAGGGCAAACCAGGAATCGAGCGTGAAGTCCTTGAGGTCTACCTCCCGGGTGGTGGGCACTTGGGGTAGTGAGCTCAGGCGCAGGTCGTCGGGTCATGGCAGTCTCACTTTCAGGGGGTCGCTCATGCCAGTACGGAGAGCTCAATCAAATTGAAGTCCGGGTCACGCACATAAACCGAGCGGATTTTTTGTGTGGCCCCTGTGCGCATCACCGGACCTTCCAGTATCGGCCAGTTGCAGGCCTGTAGCCGCGCCACCACTTCTTCCAGCGGAACCTGCACGATGAAGCACAGATCGAGTGCGCCTGGCACGGGCAAATGCGCTTTCGGCTCGAACTCCTTGCCTTGCACATGCAGGTTGATTTTTTGGTTGCCAAACTTGAAAGCGCGGCGCTCCACCGGGGGTGTGCCACCCACAAAGCTCTCCAATTGCATGCCAAGAACTCGGGTGTAGAAATCCACACAGGCCGCTTCGCGGGCCGTGGTCAACACCAGGTGGTCAAGGTGGTCAATCATGAGAACTCCTTTTTCAATTGCGCCACCGACTCGGGCGCAGGGTGCAGGTCGGTGATCAGGCCACTCTTGGCCACCTGCCCCGGGACTTCGCGACCCACGATGCCGGCCAGCTGGCGGGCAATCGGCAGCAAGCGCTGCAGGTCAATGCCGGTGTTGCAGCCCATGGCGTCCAGCATGTGGATGGCATCTTCGCTGCAGATGTTCCCACTAGCCCCGGGGGCATAGGGGCAGCCACCCAATCCACCCAACGAGCCGTCAAAGCGATCAATGCCCGACTGCACCGCCGCCAGCACATTGGCCAGACCCATGCCCCGGGTGTTGTGAAAGTGCAGCGTGAGTTGAAGGTCGGGGAAGCGCTGGCGCAAAACCTCGCACATGGCGGCCACCTGGCGCGGCTGCGCCATGCCGGTGGTGTCGCAAATGGTCAAGCCGCGCACACCCAGATCGGCAAAGCGCTGAGCCCAGCCCAACACCTCGGACAGCGGCACATCACCCTCCATCGGGCAGCCAAAGCAAGCTGACAGGGACACATTGATCGGCACCTGAGCGCCAAAGCGTTCGATCACCTCACGCAGGGCTGCGAAGCTGTGCTCGCGCGGCATGCGCAGGTTAGCCAGGTTGTGCGTCTCTGAAGTAGACATCACCAGGTTGAACTCGTCTGGCTTCACATCCATCGCCCGCTCGGCGCCGCGCAGGTTAGGCACCAGCACGGTGTACTCGACGCCTGGCACCCGCTGGATGCGGCCCATCACCTCTTCGGCGTCGCGCAGCATCGGGATGGCCTTGGCCGAGGTGAAGGAGGTCACCTCGATCTTGGCATAGCCGCACTGGCTCAAGGCATCGATCAGGGCGATCTTGGCTTCGGTGGGTACGAACTCGGGCTCCATCTGGAAGCCATCCCGCGTGACCACTTCATTGAAATAAATTCGCTGTGTCATTCCTGACCTCCCACAATGCCGCGCTCGCGCAGCTCATTAATCTGCTGCAAGCTCAAACCCATCTCCGCGAGGATCAGGTCGGTGTCCTGCCCCAACTGGGGTGCATTTCGCCGGTGGCTGCCCGGTGTACGCGAGAGCTTGGGCACAACACCCGGCACCGTCAAAGTGCTGCCATCGTCCATCTGCACCTGCTGCAGCATGCCGCGCGCGGCGTAGTGCGGGTCGGCTGCGATGTCGGCCACGCTGTAAATTTTTCCGGATGGCACCGAAGCCTGCTCCAGCGCCTCAAGCACCACCTCTACCGGGTGCTGCGCGGTCCAGGCACCAATCGCGTCATCGAGTTCCTGCACACGCGCCACACGCCCGGCGTTATCGGCCAGTGCCGGATCGTCTGCCAGATCGGGGCGGCCAATCAGGCCCATCAGCCGCTTGAAAATGCTGTCGCCATTGCCCGCTATCAAGGCATAAGCACCGCCCTGGCAGCGGTAGGCGTTGGTGGGCGCAATGCCCGGCAACGCACTGCCTGCCGCCCCGCGCACAGCACCAAAGGCACTGAATTCGGGCAACAGGCTTTCCATGCAATTAAAGACGGCCTCGTAGAGCGCTACATCAATCACCTGTCCCTGCCCAGTGGCATGGCGGTGCTGAAGGGCCAGCAAAATGCCGATGACGCCGTGCAGGGCCGCCAGCGTGTCACCAATGCTCACACCCACCCGCACCGGAACGCGGCCCGGCTCGGCCGTGAGGTGACGCAGGCCGCCCATGGCCTCACCAATCACCCCAAAGCCCGGGCGGTTGCGGTAGGGGCCTGTCTGCCCATAGCCGCTGATGCGCAGCACGATCAGGCGCGGGTTGCTGGCGACCAGATCTTCCGGCGTCAGCCCCCAGCCTTCCATGGCACCAGGGCGAAAATTCTCGATCAGCACATCGGCTTCTTGGGCCAGCTGGCGCACCAGGGCTTGCCCTTCTGGCTGGCGCAGATCCAGCGCCAGCGAGCGCTTGTTGCGCGATTGCACTTGCCACCAGACCGAGGTGTCGTCCTTGAGCATGCGCCATTTGCGCAGCGGGTCACCGCTGCCGGGTGGCTCGATCTTGATGACCTCGGCGCCGAAATCGGCCAGGGTCTTGGCGGCAAAGGGGCCGGCAATCAGCTGCCCCAACTCCAGTACCTTCAAACCGGCCAAGGCACTGGGCGACACCGGTGCTTGAGAAGAAGATGGCTTTTGCGTGTTCATGCCGCGCAGTGTGACGCGCATCAGGAAACGGGTCTATTTGTTCCTTGTTCAGTCAGCCTTCGCATTTTGCGAAGGGGTCTGCAGGAAATCCCTGAAAACCTTGACCGCAGAATCCGCCTCCTTCGGGATCGCCACTTTCAGCCGCCGGTGCGCCCAAGCGTCGGTCAGAGGGCGCCAACCCAGCTTCATGGCGCGCACAATCGGCATCGCCGCCCGTTTGGGCAATAAAGCAATCCCCAAACCCGACACGACCATGTGGCCCACCGCATCAAAGCTGCGCACCTGCATGCGCAATTTCAAGGGCTTGCCTGCAGCCATGGCGGCACTTTGCTGTTGATGCAAAAGGGCGGCACCGGGGTTCAGACTGATCCAGGACTCATCCAGGGCATCTACAAAAGAGACCGCTGAACGGGCCATCAAGCCATGGTCACGGGGC
>JBILKC010000247.1:0-4583 GCA_044376885.1 Hylemonella sp.
CGGAATAGGTCTGGCGCTGGTTGCCCGGTTTGGCATCTTGGGCTTGGCTCCGGTCTTGGTCGGCGTGGGCTTGTGGGCTGGTTGGGTCATGCAATGGGGCCCGGGGGCTATTGTCTGGACGGCTGTAGCCAGCGCATCCGGTCCGGCATTGACCTGGTATCTCTTGCGTGCGCGGTTTGCCAAGGTTGCCTATCCATTTTCATTAAGTGAGAGTCTTCTCTGGTTCATGCGCGTACAGGCCTTGGGCGGCTCCACATTAGCGGCCCTCATCGGCAGCGCAGGGTTGTGGTTTACAGGCCATTGGACAGAGGGTGTCAGTTTCTGGGTTGGCGTGCTGGCTTACTGGATGCTTGAAACCACCGGGGCTTTTCTGTTTGCACCCGTAGCCTGGAGTGTTCTCAACCCCTCTGGCCTGTCCGTGTCATCGAGTTGGCATCGCCGTTTTGCTGCGGCAGTCAGAGATGAGTGGTACTACGCCGTTTTGGTTCTGATCCTGACTTCGGGCGTCTGTGCTTTGCTGTTTACCAATCAAAGTGATTTCGCCCGTGCTCTGCTTTACGGTCTTTTGCCTTTGCTGGTCGTTATCTCCATAAGGGCTTCGCCCACGCTGGTGCAGGTTTTGATTCTTGCCTCCGGTGTGTTGGTTCTTGTTGCCATGGCCAACCTTGTGAAAACACTGAATGCCTCAGGTGACGGAACACAACTGCTTTTGGCCTCACTCTATTTGCTGGTAGGTACAGCCACGCTGCAGGTGCTTCTTGCCACCTCCTCCGAAAAACGCGCAGCGCTGGAGCGACTGGAACGCCAGGCATTTGTTGATGCATCAACCCGCTTGCTCAATGAGGCCGGGCTGGTGCGAGAGCTGGAGAGCCGGCTGGCTTCAGACACCGCAGACGCTTCAAAAATTCAAGTCTCGCTCATAGGCTTGACCCTGACCAATTTACGTCAGGTGGAGAGACTGGCAGACGGGTCTGCCCTGCAAAAGCTAGACCGCCAGATGGCCGACCAACTGCGCCGCGGTGTACCCGAGGTGCGCTGGGCCCGGACGGGTGTAGGTCGGTTTCAAGGGGTTTGGTCGGGCGAAGCAAAGATGCTTGATCCCGTTTTATCAAAAGTACGCGTTCTGACTATTCCCATGTCGGCTTACAGCCCCGCAGACGCCTTGCCTGAGGGCAGCGCTGTGGGTGTTTTTCGGCCTGAATGGGCTGTGGCAGCGGTCAAGCGTGACCTGGCCGGTGCGCTACAAGATTTCAGCGTCCCTTCCATGATCAGTGTATTGGCGCAAGCCAATACCCGGGCGCAGCAGTTTCGCCGGGTCGAAGTGCTTGCCGTGGATGACGGCTTCATGAAACAGCAACAACAGGAGGCCGCGATGACCGAGCTGGTGCGCCAGGCCATCAATGACCGTTCATTTTTGTTGTACGCCCAACCGATCTTGCCCAACCATGCGGATGCCTGGGTAGCTTGGCACCAGAGTCCGCCAGTTTTGAAAAAATTTGAAGTACTGGTCCGGATGACCAATGCCCAGGGTATGGTCATACCGCCAGCCCAGTTTATGCCCGCCGCCATGGCTGCGGGGCTGATGCCCCAGCTTGACCTGGCAGTGGTGGAGCAAACTTTTGCCTGGCTGGCTGAGCATCCTCAGGCGCTTGAGTTGATTCAGGGCTGTGCCGTCAACCTCAGCGGCCCCACCGTGGGCGATGCCCGAACCGTGGAGTACATCAAAGACCTGTTTACACGTTTCCCCGTTCCCCCGGGAATCATGATTTTTGAGATCACCGAGAGCATGGCTGTGACCGACCCTGAAGTTGCAGAACAGACCTTGAAAGCCTTGCGTGACATGGGGAGCCGGGTGGCCATCGATGACTTTGGCACGGGCGTGGCCACCTTTGACTACCTTAAACGCTTTCAGGTCGATTTCATCAAGATTGATGGTACTTTTGTCCGGGCCTTGCAACAGGGTGAGCTTGACCGGGTGATTGTCGAATCCATGGTCAATGTCGCGAAGTGCCTGGGTGTTCGAACCGTGGCCGAATTTGTCAGCAGTGCCGAACTCTATGAACTGGTCACTACCTTGTCCATCGACGAGAGCCAGGGCTATGCGCTGTCAGAACCACAGCCCTTGGACCATTGGTTCCCCAAAGGGCTTTGACCGATGCACATTGTTTTCTCACATGCCAACAGCTTTCCTGCCAGTACCTACAGGGTACTGTTTGAGGCACTCAAAGAACGCGGTTACAGCATGCATGCGATCGAAAAGTTCGGCCATGACCCGCGCTACCCCGTCACCAACAATTGGCCTTACCTGGTGATGCAACTGGCAGATTTTGCAAAAGAGACCATTGAAGCCTGTGGGCAGCCGGTGTATCTGGTGGGCCACTCCCTGGGCGGGTTTCTGAGTTTGATGGCTGCAGCGCGCCACCCTGAACTTGCCCGTGGCGTGCTGCTGCTCGATGCGCCGCTATTGGGTGGTTGGCGCGCTACGGGGCTGGGCATGGCCAAATCTACCCCGCTGATCGGGTCTCTCTCCCCGGGCGCGGTCAGCCGCAAACGGCGCAACGTGTGGCCCACTGTCAACGATGCGTTTGAGCACCTGCGCCACAAGAAGGCCTTTGGCAAATGGCAAAGCGATGTGCTGCATGACTACGTGAACAACGCGATGCACGATGACAACGGGCACCGCGCCCTGAGTTTTAGTCGTGACATTGAGACCGCCATCAACAACACGCTGCCCGACAATATGGAGCGATTGCTCAAACGCCACCCTTTAAAGTGCCCGGCGGCGTTTATCGGCGGCACCATGTCACAAGAGAACAGGCAAGTCACGCTCGGCATGACCGAAAAAATGACCAAAGGCCGGATGATGATGGTCGACGGCAGTCACCTGTTTCCTATGGAAAAACCGCTGGTGACTGCAGCCATGATTGATGCAGCCCTGCTGAATCTTGGAAGCCTGGGCGCTTGAGTTAAAGATGCAAGGCCAGGGTCTTGAGGACCAGGTCTTCACCCACTCCACTGCACAACCCCGGTCCAGCTGGTGGCCAGCACCAGGATACCGAACACAATGCGGTACCAGGCAAAACCGACAAAGCTGTGCGTGGCAATAAACCTGAGCAGCCAGCGGATACAGATCCACGCGCTGACAAAGGCAAACACCAGACCGACGCCAAACATCGGCAAATCTGCTACCGAAAGCAGAGCGCGATCTTTATACAGGCTATAGGCTCCAGCGCCAATCAGGGTTGGAATGGCCAGATAGAACGAGAAATCGATGGCAGCCTTGCGGCTCAGGCCCAGCAGCATGCCGCCAATGATGGTCGCGCCACTGCGGCTGGTTCCGGGAATCATGGCCAGGCACTGCACCAACCCCACCTTCAGGGCATCCCGGGTGCTCATGGCATCCACATCCAGTATGCGTGGGGCTGTGGCGGCACTGGCCTGGCGCTTCTCAGCCCACAAGATGATGAAGCCGCCAAGAATAAAGGTGCTGGCCACCGCCTCCGGGGTAAACAAATGCGCCTTGATGGCCTTGCCAAACAGCAGGCCCAGCAGCACCGCCGGGATAAAAGCAATCAGCACATTGAGGGCAAACTGCTGCGCCTGACGCTCGGTGGGCAAGCGCAGCACCGTCTCGCGAATCTTCTGCCAGTACACCAGAATCACCGCCAGAATGGCACCGGTCTGAATGGCGATGTCAAACACCTTGGCCTTGTCATCGTCAAAGCCCAGCAGGGCCCCGGCCAGAATCAGGTGCCCGGTACTTGAAATAGGCAAAAACTCGGTCAAGCCCTCAACCACGCCCATGATGGCGGCCTTGATCAGCAATGTGAAATCCACGCGATGTCCTTTATGAAAGTGGCTGGATTATCGACGGCCAAGCAGCAGTTCAAGCGGTTCGGCACAGCGTGTGCAACGCAGGAGAGGCAAGGCCAATTACTCGTAGCGCAGGGCGGCAATCGGCAGCAGTTTGGATGCCCGGCGCGCAGGGTAGTAGCCAAAGAAAATACCCACCAAGGCCGAGAAACCCACCGCCAGCACTATCGACGCCAGCGACATGCTGACCTGCCAACCGGCAAAACTGCCCACGGCCCAGGTGGCACCCGCGCCCAGCACCACGCCGATGCCCCCACCGATCAGGCTCAAGGTCACGGCCTCGATCAAAAACTGGGACAGGATGTCTCTGCCCCGGGCTCCCACCGCCATGCGCAGGCCGATCTCGCGGGTGCGCTCGGTCACGCTGACCAGCATGATATTCATGATGCCGATGCCGCCGATGATCAGGCTAATGCCCGCCACTGCCGCCAGCAGCAGCGTCATGACCCGGCTGGACTCTTCTTGTGCCTGCAAGATCTCGGTGAGGTTGCGCACGGTAAAGGGGTCTTCGCTACCGGGTTGCACTTTGAAGCGCTGACGCAGCAAATCCTTGATGCCCTCTTCGGCCACTTTCATGCTCTGGCCTTCACGAACTTTCACGGAGATGGAGCCCACGCGTTTGAGCTTGCTGGCCGCGTCGCCGCCCCAGATGCGGTTGCGCAAGGTGCTGATGGGAATCATGAGCACATCGTCCTGGTCTTGCCCCATGC
>JBILKC010000248.1:0-4578 GCA_044376885.1 Hylemonella sp.
GCTGCCGCCGAGACCCTGAGCGCCCGGCGGCACGATCTGCTGGTGGCATGGGCCAACACCCAGAAGGCGCTCGGTCGATGAATCCGCCAACACCGCATCAGGCACTCGCTCTGCGCAGCCTGGTTGTTCTGCCCTGGCTCGTGGCGCGTGCCAGCCTCGGCACAACCTGGCTGGGTCTGCTGTCGGCCCTGCTCGTGGCCGCAGCCCTGGTGGGTACGCTCGCAGCGCCGTTGGCGACGAAGCACTGGGGGTCGCGCCGCGTTGTGCTGGGCGGTGCAGTGGTGTCAGCCGCGAGCCTGGGAGTCGCGGCCGCTCTCTGGTTCGTCGGGTTCGTCGCCTCGGCGTTTGTCGTGGCCTTGATCGCGATCGCAGCTGATGGCATGGCTGACGTAGCGTTCAGCGCGCGCACACCGGTCATGGCTCGCTTGGCAAAAGCGCCGTTGATGCAGTTCACCAGCGCAAACTGGCTTTGGAGCGTGTGCGGGGTCGCACTCGGCAGCGCCTTAGCCGGTATCACCATGGGCGATGGCACGCTGGACAGCCCCTCGATCGCGTGGCTCGCTGCCGGCACGGCAGTTCTGGCGTTGCTCGTGGCAACGGCGCTCGCAGTGCTGATGCCACGTGACGCACGGATCCCGCACCAACGCCTTTGTCACAAGCGCCTGCACCCAAGCCCGAACCGGTAGCGGTGACCCCGGCACAAGTGCCTGTAGCCAAGCCTGTAATCGTGGCAGCACCCCAGCCAAGGCCAGCCGAACCAGCCGCAACCCCAACACCGCCCCCGCCAGCACCGCCACCTTCAATACCTTCACCGACAGAGCGTGAATTGGCGAATTTGGCCATCTCTGCGCTTAAGAATTACAAACCGGCACCGCAAAACAATCAGCCTGATGCAGCGATAACAGGTAATGCCAGAGTGGGCCGGAACCCGTCGGCACCCGTGCAAGGTGGTCAATGACCGCCCTCCCGCGCGCTTCAGAAGGCTTTACGCTGATTGAACTGCTGGTCACGCTGGCTATCGTGGCGGTGCTGGGCGCAATGATCGTGCCTGTGGTTCAGGTGAGCAAACAGCGCGAGAAAGAGCAACTGTTGTTGGCTGCGCTTCGCGAAATCCGCGGCGGCATTGATGCCTACAAGCGCGCAGGCGAAGAGGGTTTGATCGAGATTGCGCCAGAGGTGTCTGGTTATCCGCCCAATCTGGACATGCTGGTTGAAGGCGTAGCCAGGCGGGAAACGCAGGACAAACCTTTGAAAGGCAAGGGCGGGTCGGCAAAAACCCTGAGCGGAAAAATTTATTTTTTGCGACGAGTGCCGCGTGACCCGATGAACGACGACCTTGGCTTGACACCATCCCAAACCTGGGGCAAGCGCAGTTTTTCCAGCGAAAGTACCGATCCGAGAGAGGGCGACGATGTCTATGACATCTATTCCTTGTCGCCCAAGCGTGGACTCAACGGGAGTCTGTATGCAGCATGGTGACGCCTCGAGAGAGGCCGTGAAGCCTTTGCGCGCCAAGGGTTTCACATTGATTGAATTGCTGGTGGTGCTGGCCATCGTGTCCATGTTGTTGTCACTGGCAGTACCGCGCTATTTTCAGAGTATCGAAAACGCCAAGTCCACAGTTTTGTCTGACAACCTGCGACAACTGCGGTCCATCATCGACAAGTTTTTTGCCGACACCGCACGCTACCCTGACAGTCTGGATGAACTGGTGGACAAAGGTTATCTTAAAAATTTGCCGGTCGATCCCGTATCTGACAGTAACAGCACATGGATCATCGTGGCCCCGAAGGAGGGCTACCGTGGGCGTGTCTACGATATCCGCAGCGGTGCCCCTGGCGTTGACCGTTTCGGAAAGCCTTACTCCGAGCTGTGAGCATGTGCAGAAATACCGGTTTTAAACACCGCAGCAGACCCCGGCAATCCGGCCTGACCTACATTGCCGTCTTGCTTTTTGTGGCGATTTTGGCTGCATTGAGCGCGGGCACATTGCGACTTGGCCAGACCCTGCAAAGGCATCATTCTGAACAAGAGTTGCTCGAAAGGGGCTGGGAGCTGACGCAGGCACTGGAGAGCTATCAGCGTGCAACCGTAGCTGGACAAAGTCCTTACCCACGGAGACTGGAAGATTTACTGCGGGACCCGCGTTTTCCCAAGAAAGCGATTCGACATTTGCGGCGGCTCGATGTAGATCCGATTACGGGAATGGCAGAGTGGGGGGTGGTCATGTCGGAGGATGGCAGCGGAATTGCGGGTTTTCATAGTCTGGCGACACAAAAACCCCATCGTCAGGAGCTGGCATCGCCATTTGCTGACTTCAGTGACAGCCAGTCGTATCGAGATTGGGTGTTTGTGGCAGGTTTGGGTGGGTAGCGCCCCACACCAGCACCGCCGCTATCTCACTTCAAACGTCAGCCGCAAGGGCGCAGAGGGTGGTAACCCGGTTTCGCGCAACACGACCGCACTGGCGGTGTATATGCCTGGCGTCCATCCTGTGGCTGGTCGATGTCGGCCCACAAAGGCTGTCCAGCGTGCCTGATACTTCTGCATTTTTATTTCTCTGCTGGCGATGGTCTCGCCGTCAGCGCCCAAAAGGGTGAGCTGCAGCCGGTCACCCTTCAACAGCCCGAAAGCCTCGGCAAACACCACTATCACCGGCACGCCCGGCCCAAGAACGGTTCCCGGTGCCAGGGCAATGCCGCCGTCCCGGATCTCATCGACCGTCGGCACTCGGGTGGTCACGCCGAGATGAAAGACATGACCCGTGCTGTAAGCCAGCTCTGAGGCGAGGGACGGCAGCCACAAGCTTGGGCTGTTGGCCGAGCAGTCGGATGTGACCCCGGCCGGCGCAAACGGGTCTACCGCTTGACCGTGACGCCTGAGTGTGAAATGCAAGTGGGGAAACTCGGTTTTTCCGGAGTGCCCCACCAGTCCCAGCGCGGCACCCGCCGCCACAGTCTGCCCCGGGAGCACCTTTACGCTACCTTCACGCAGATGACAGTACTGGGTTTGCCAGCCATCTTCATGATCGAGCACGACCCCGTTGCCGCATTCCTGGCCACTGGATGGCGGTTGCTCTGAAAGCTTGCCCGTGCCATCGCTGACACCGTCGCGGATGGCCAGAACCCGGGCATCGGCCGCCGCCAGCACGGCAACGCCATCACGCAGTGCCTGCCGGTTTTTGATGGCGAAGTCGATGCCATTGTGACGCGGGTAGGTCATGGTGCCGCAACGGTGGTCGCGCACCTCTGGCCCGGTGCCATGATCAAAATGATTGGCAATCCAGCAATCCCGTCCTGGTTGACAGTTGATCGGCAATTGCAACAGAGGTGGCGCAGCCTTCGCCGCGCCCGTCAGGGCGATGAATACCAGGGCCGCCAGTCTCTGGGCATAACCGAAGTGGCGCTCTTTGAGGGACAAGATTGCGATCACGATACGCTTGTAGAGGATGCTGGCGTTTCTCATGTTCGGCTGAATTATGAGGCTCTCACAGCACTTGTGATGCTCAGGTCTTCAGTAATCAGGTTTCAGAAACCAGGTATCAGCCGGGTTTGATGGTTGATAATTTGGAGCAAAGGATAGACCCAGCCTATGTACCTTCCTCCCCAATTCAATTCAAAAGACCGTTCGCATGCGCTGAGTTTGATGCGCAGTCACCCGTTTGGCAGCCTGATCAGCACCGATGACGAGGGTTTTCCTTTTGTGACGCATTTGCCTTTGCATGTGATGGAGGAGGGTGAAGCTCTGGTCATTCTGGGTCATGTGGCCAAGGCCAACCCGCATTGGCGATACATGCAGGACAGGCCTGAGGCGGTGGTTTCTTTTCTGGGACCTCATGCCTATATGTCACCCCGGGTCTACCCGGACCTGGTTCGGGTGCCCACCTGGAACTACCTGACCGTCAATTGCACGGTTCAGGTCAAACTGATTCATGAGGCGATCAGCAAAGACCGTTTGCTAAAGCACCTCATTGGTGACCATGAGCCCGCTTATGCCGAGCAATGGCGGGGTTTGAGCGAGGAATACACCCAGAAAATGCTGGCCGGGATTGTTGCGTTTGAATTGCAGGTGACCGGCCTGCAGTGCAAGCTCAAGCTCAACCAACATCGCCCCGAAGCCTGGGAATCCATGCGCAGCCTCTATGCAGCGGGCACCGACAACGAGCGTGCGCTGGCCCAGTGGATGGACAAGCTCAAAAGTCCCGAGAGGTGATCTGAGTTGGACGATGCCCACTACATGTCGCTGGCTTTAGCGCAAGCGGCAACCGCTGCCGATAGGGGAGAGGTTCCCGTGGGTGCGGTGGTGGTCAAAGACGGGCTGGTGATTGGTTGGGGTGCAAACTCCCCCATCCAGGCGCATGATCCAAGTGCCCATGCCGAGATCAATGCCATGCGGCGTGCAGCAGCGCATTTGGGTAACTACCGGCTCGATGGGTGCGAGATTTTTGTCACGCTGGAGCCTTGTGCCATGTGTACGGGTGCGATTCTCCATGCCAGGCTTGAACGCCTGGTCTATGGGGCGGCTGAACCCAAGACCGGTGCTGCCGGCTCAGTGGTGAACCTGTTTGCCAACCCGCAG
>JBILKC010000249.1:0-4548 GCA_044376885.1 Hylemonella sp.
AGCCTTTGCAGGCGGCCTGCAATTCCTTCTGGCACAGGTCCGGCTTCTTGCCACTTTCCAGACATTTGGCTGCTGCCGCATGTGCGGCAGCCATGGCGCGGTGGCGCGCAATATCCTGCGCGATGGCCTTGTCATCGTGGGCCATGGCCGGTGTTATCCACGTGACCAACAGCAGCACTGCACCAAGCAGCATGCGTAGGCCTCCCTCAAAAAAATGATGTGCAGTCATGGGACTTACCTTTCATTTAACAACAAACCCGCTTCTGTGCGGTAGGCTTGCAGCGTGGGCACTGCTGCGGCAAGCAGTGCCACCCCCAGGGCCAGGACAGGCACCCACAGTTGTGAGTTGACCCACAGCCACCCGCTCAAAGGCAGTGAATTCTCAGCCGCCAATAAAGAGCCTAGCAGAGCTGTCAACCCCTGCCCGAGCAACAGACCCAGCACGCTGGCCAGCAGCGCCAGCCACAGGGCCTCGCAGAGCAACACCGCCGCGACCCGGCTTGCGGGGGCACCCAACATGCGCAGCAGGGCCAGATCGGCGCGACGCTCACGAACGGCGCTCCACATCGCCACAAAAACACTCAGGCCAGCGGTGACCAAAAGCACCACGCCAAAACCCTGCAAGACCTCGGCCCCCACCCCCAGCATGCGCAACAGCCGGGTGATCTCCAGCGCCGGGGCAGCTGCCTGCATGGGCGTACTGGCATTCACATAACGTGGAAAGGTGACTGCGGCAAGCGGGCTGTGGTAACGCACCAGCGCCAGGGTGATCTCGCGCTCTGCCTGCATCAGCCGGCGCTCTGCCTCGTCCAGCGCATGGGAAGTTTCGTGCAGTTGCCACACCGACTCGGTCGAGGTGAGGATCAGGCGGTCCAGCACGCAGCCGCAAGCTGCCAACACACCGCTGACACGGTAGGGTTCATCATCGTGCACCGGGCCGCCCTCCCCCAGGCCGTGCGAGCCGGAAAACTTGTCGCCGACCGCCAGGCCGGTACGCTGCGCCACCCCTGCGCCAAGTACCGCCTGCATCGCAGCGTCCCAAGGCTGCCCACGCGCTATCTTGGCACCGTAATGGTCCAGGTAGGCCGGGGTGGTGCCCACGATTCGGTAGCCCCGGTAACTGTCACCCAGACTCATGGGAATGAGTTGAGCCACCCGGGCATCTTTTTCCAGGGCCTGCACATCGGCCAGGGCAATGTTGCCGGTGGGCACATCCAGATGGAAAACACCTGACAAGATCAGTTGCAAAGGGCTGCCCTTGGCACCCACCACCGCGTCAATACCCGCCAAATCACGGTCAAAGGCACGCTCAATCTGGCTGCGGGTCAGCATGACAAAGCTCACCGCCGCCAATCCCAGGGTAAGCAGCAGCAAATTAAGGGCTGTGGCCAGGGGTCGCGCCATCAGGTAGCGCCAGGACAAAACAACTGTGTTCATGGCTGGCTGTTCACCGACTGTTCTCCATATCCAGCCTGCAGGCATCTGGCAGGGTTTGCAGCACACGCCTGTCGTGGGTGGCAATCACCAGCGTGGCACCACAACGCGCGGCACTGGACTGCAGCAGGGCCAAGGCCTCTTGCGCGGCCACATCGTCCAGGCTGGCCGTTGGCTCATCCGCCAGAATCACCCGGGGCGACAGAAGTACAGCCCGTGCCAGGGCCACGCGCTGGGCCTGGCCACCGGAGAGTGTGCCTGGCCGACGGCCCGCCAGATCCTGCACACCCAGGGCCGCCAGTGTCTGGCGCATGGCCGAACCCTCCTGCGGCAAACCGGCTGCGAAATACACCAGTGCCAGGTTCTCCTGCACGCTCAGGGCCGGGCTGAGGTGCAACTGTTGTGGCAAAAAGCCCAGATTGCGGGCGCGCCAGCCATCGCGCTGGCGCTCGCTCAACGCACCCAGCGACTGCCCGGCAACGCTAATGTCACCGCCGCCCGGACTGAGCAGACCGGCCGCCAGGGCCAGCCAGGTAGATTTGCCTGAGCCCGAGCCACCGCGCAGCAGCAGCATGCCACCCTGGGGCACTTGCACGTCAGCAAATGTCAGGTTGGGGCCGCCAGCATAGCGGTAACGCAAACCTGTGGTGGAAATCACCGCAGCAAACTGGCGAATGACTTGCGCAATTTGGCCACTTTGGGCGCGACCACAAAAGCGCAATAGCCCTGGCCCGGATTACGCTCAAAATAATCCTGGTGGTAATCCTCAGCGGGCCAAAAACTCTGTAGCGCCAGCACTTCGGTCACGATGGGAGAAGGAAAAATCTGTTCTTCGGTCATTTCTGCAATCAGCAAGCGGCTGACCTGCGCCTGCTCTTCATTGGCAACGTAAATGCCGCTGCGGTATTGGGTGCCAGCGTCATTGCCCTGACGGTTCAGGGTAGTGGGGTCATGGGTGCCAAAAAACACACCCAGCAGCTGTTTCAAGCTCACCTGGGCCGGATCGAAGCTCACTTGCACCACCTCGTTATGACCGGTACTGCCACTGCAGACTTGTTCGTAAGTTGGGTTCTTGACATGGCCATTGGCATAGCCACTGACCACTGAACTGACGCCCCGGACCGCTTTAAAAACGGCTTCCGTGCACCAGAAGCAGCCGCCTCCCAAGGTGATGGTTTGCAGGTTCTCAGACATTGATTTTCCTCATGCGCAAATGGGGTTTAAACCATGATCTTAAGGGGCACAAGCACAAGCCAGCGCAATACCCCTGATTTGACTTTGAATGGTGAGTTGGCTACATTAATAACCAACGAGTCATTAATTTTTTAATCCCTCTAGGATGTCCCTCTCCCACCAGATTTCCAGCGCAGTTGACCGTTTGTGCCACAAGCGGGAGCGCCGCAAAGACGCGAGACCGGGGGAATTGCTGGCCGCCGCGCTGGAATTGTTCGTTGAAAAAGGCTATGCCGCAACCCGGGTAGACGAGGTCGCCCGGCGTGCAGGCGTCTCCAAGGGAACCTTGTTTCTGTATTTTTCCACCAAAGAAGAGTTGTTCAAGGCCGTTGTACGGGAAAACCTGGCCGGGCGTTTTCCGGAGTGGGAGGCTGAGCTGGCGGCCTGGCACGGCAACTCTGCAGATTTACTGAGCTACGCCATGCACAGTTGGTGGCAACGCGTGGGTGCGACCAAAGCTGCCGGCATTTCCAGGCTGATGATGAGCGAAGCCGGCAATTTCCCGGAGCTAGCGAGCTTTTATCAGCGCGAAGTGATTGCCCCGGGGCATGAACTGATCCGGCGCATACTGCAACGCGGCATTGACCAGGGAGAGTTCCACGCCATGGATATCAAGCACGGTATTTACGTGGTGCTAGCGCCCATGATTTTCTTGATGACCTGGAACCAGTCCATGGGCCCCTGTCTGGATAGCAAGCAGAACCTGGAGCCGGAAAAGTACCTGGCCTTGCAGATCGAGATCATCCTGCGCGGACTTTGTATTCAGCAGGTTGGCAATTTGCCAACGACAAGCTGACACCAGCTGATACCACCTGACACACCCGACCTTCTGATGAGACACCGACCATGAAAAGCTGGATAAAGTGGCTGATCGCCGCCCTGGTAATCGCCCTGCTGGCCGCAGGCATAGCGCGGGTGCTCGCGACCAGAAAAGCGCAGCAAGCCGCGCTGGCAATTCAAACCGCCAGTTCGGCAACACAGTCCATTGAGTTGATCGACGCTGAGCTAGTGCAAGTCAGGCAACAAACGGTGGCGCGCAGCCTGCCTATTGCGGGCACACTCAAGGCGCTGAACTCTGCGCTTGTCAAGGCGCGTGTTGCGGGCGAATTGCAGGGACTGCTTGTACGCGAGGGTGACAGCGTCAAGGCAGGCCAGGTGCTTGCGCAGATTGACCCGGCCGAATACCAGGCCCGGCTGCGCCAGGCCCAGCAACAGGCTGATGCATCGCAAGCCCAAATAGAGATTGCACAACGCCAGTTTGACAACAACAAAGCCTTGGTGGAGCAGGGTTTTATTTCCAAAACCGCGCTCGACACCTCCATAGCCAACCTGAACGCCGCCAAGGCCACTTACCAGGCCGCCGTGTCTGCAGCAGACGTGGCCAGCAAGACCGCCAAAGACACCGTGATGACAGCCCCCATATCGGGCCTGATTGCCCAGCGGCTGGCCCAGCCGGGTGAGCGCGTGGCGCTAGACACCCGTATTCTTGAAATTGTGGACCTGTCAAGCCTGGAGCTGGAAGCCGCACTCAGCCCGGCCGATTCGGTGGCGGTGCGTGTGGGTCAAAATGCCGCCCTTCAGATTGAAGGCAGCGCACAGGCGGTCAGCGCACGCGTGGTCAGGATCAACCCCAGTGCCCAGGCCGGCAGCCGCAGCGTGCTGATCTACCTCAGTCTGCAGCCCCTGCCCGGCTTGCGCCAGGGTCTTTTTGCCCAAGGCAGCCTGTCCACCACGAGCTTCACGGGTTTAACCCTGCCCTTGAGCGCGGTTCGTACCGACAAGCCCATGCCTTACGTTCAGGTTGTGGAGAACAAGAAAGTGGTCCACCGCCCTGTCACTTTGGGTGATCGCGGTGAAATCAACGGCAGCCTCATGGTGGCC
>JBILKC010000250.1:0-4520 GCA_044376885.1 Hylemonella sp.
ATTGAGTACGACAAGGTTGACGCTTTGCGTGGTCTCAACATCAGCATCACTACCACGGCCCAGACCGATGAAGAGTGCAAAGCTCTGCTCGCTGGATTCCGTTTCCCGTTCAAGAACTGAGGTGAACCTTGGCTAAGATGGCTTTAATCGAGCGCGAACTCAAGCGCGACAAACTGGTTGCCAAGTTCGCAAAGAAGCATGCGGAACTCAAGGCAATTGCCAATGATTTCAAGCGCAGCGACGAAGAGCGTGCTGATGCCCGTCTTGGCTTGCAAAAGCTTCCGCGCAATGCTAACCCAACACGTCAGCGCAACCGTTGTTCAATTACCGGTCGTCCCCGCGGGACGTTCCGTCAATTTGGCTTGGGTCGCGCAAAAATCCGCGAGATGGCTTTCGCCGGTGAAATCCCCGGCATCACTAAAGCCAGCTGGTAAGCGACAGGAGAATTAATATGAGTATGAGTGATCCTATTGCCGACCTGCTGACACGCATTCGAAATGCGCAAATGGTTGCTAAGACTTCCGTTTCTGTTCCTTCGTCCAAAGTCAAGATTGCCATTGCGCAGGTTTTGGCTGACGAGGGCTATATCGATGGTTTCAAAGTCAACTCTGAAGACGGGAAATCCCAGCTTGAAATAGCCCTGAAATACTACGCTGGTCGCCCGGTGATTGAGCGCATTGAGCGTGTCAGTCGCCCTGGCTTGCGCGTTTATAAGGGAGCCGGGGCAATTCCTCAGGTTCAAAATGGCTTGGGTGTGGCAATTGTCACAACGCCCAAGGGTGTAATGACAGATCGCAAAGCGCGCGCTACCGGTGTCGGTGGCGAGGTTCTTTGTTATGTGGCTTAACCGCGGCATTGAGGAGTAACTGATATGTCACGAGTAGCAAAAATGCCAGTAACCATTCCTGCGGGAGTGGATGTCTCTGTCAAAGAAGATCAAATCAGCGTTAAGGGATCCGGTGGCGCCTTGTCTTTGGCTCAGTCGGCCCTGGTCAAGGTGATCAGCGAGGGCGGCAAGTTGAATTTTGCCCCCGCCAACGATTCACGCGAAGCCAATGCCATGAGTGGCACCATGCGCCAGTTGGTCAACAATATGGTTGTTGGTGTTGCCAAAGGCTTTGAGAAAAAACTCACGCTGATCGGTGTGGGTTACAAAGCTCAAGCCCAGGGTGCAAAATTGAATCTGACGGTGGGTTATTCACATCCGGTGAATATAGATATGCCTGCCGGCATCACTGTTGCCACTCCAACACCTACCGAAATTCTGATCAAGGGTGCTGATCGTCAGCGCGTTGGTCAGGTGGCGGCTGAAATCCGTGCGGTTCGTCCCCCGGAGCCTTACAAAGGCAAGGGCATCCGTTATTCGGATGAAAAAGTCGCCATCAAAGAAACCAAGAAGAAATAAGGAGCCGCACCATGTTGACCAAGAAAGAGCAGCGTCTTCGCCGGTCCCGTCAGACCCGGATTCGTATCGCCATTCAAGGTGTTGCCCGTCTTACGGTAACCCGTACGAACTTGCACATTTATGCAAACGTCATTTCGGGCGATGGCGGCAAAGTGCTAGCCAGTGCGTCCACCTCGGAGTCCGAAATTCGCAAAGCTTTGGGTGGTTCTGGAAAAGGTGGCAATGCCGCTGCTGCCCAGATCATCGGCAAGCGTATTGCTGAGAAGGCAAAAGCAGCTGGCGTAGAGAAGGTCGCTTTCGACCGAAGCGGATTTGCGTACCACGGCCGCGTGAAAGCTCTGGCCGATGCGGCACGTGAAGCTGGCTTGCAGTTCTAACTAGAACGGAAACAAATATGGCAAAAGTTCAAGCAAAAATGCAGGGCAAAGGGGCCGAAGGCCCTGAAGACGGTCTGCGCGAAAAAATGATCGCGGTTAACCGCGTTACCAAAGTTGTCAAAGGCGGTCGTATCCTCGGCTTTGCCGCTCTGACTGTGGTGGGTGACGGTGACGGAAGAGTTGGCATGGGTAAGGGTAAATCAAAAGAAGTCCCAGCTGCAGTGCAAAAAGCCATGGAAGAAGCCCGTCGCAACATGACCAAGGTCTCCTTGAAGAATGGTTCAATCCATCACAAAGTGATGGGCCAGCACGGAGCGGCTTCAGTGATGATGGCGCCAGCCCCCAAGGGTACCGGGATTATCGCGGGTGGTCCTATGCGCGCTGTTTTTGAAGTCATGGGTATTACCGATATCGTAGCCAAGAGCCACGGATCCTCCAACCCTTATAACATGGTCAGGGCAACTCTGGATGCTTTGGCTCATGCCACAACGCCTGCCGAAGTGGCAGCCAAGCGTGGCAAGACAGTCGAAGAACTCTTCGTCTAAATCGGAATACCCCTATGTCAACAGAACAAACTGTCAAGGTGCAACTGGTTCGCAGCCCTATTGGTTGCAAGGAATCACACCGCGCCACGGTCCGTGGATTGGGCCTGAGAAAAATCCGCAGCACCAGTGAGCTGAAGGATACCCCCGAAGTTCGCGGAATGATTAACAAGATCAGTTATCTGATCAGAGTGCTTTGAGAGGTTAATGATGGAACTCAATAGCATTAAGCCAGCAGATGGCGCCAAGCATGCCAAACGTCGTGTGGGTCGAGGAATCGGGTCTGGCCTTGGCAAAACTGCCGGTCGTGGACACAAAGGTCAAAAATCCCGTGCCGGCGGCTACCATAAAGTTGGCTTTGAGGGCGGTCAGATGCCCCTGCAGCGTCGTCTGCCCAAGCGCGGCTTCAAGTCACAGTTGTTGAAATTTAACGCAGAGGTCACCTTGACTGCACTAGAGCAGTTGGGCTTGGCAGATGTGGATGTTCTCACGCTCAAGCAGGCTGGCCTGGTAGGTGAACTGGCCAAAGTAGTCAAGGTTATCAAGACTGGCGAAATCACTAGAGCCATCAAGCTAAATGGTATCGGTGCCACAGCCGGCGCCAAAGCTGCCATCGAGGCGGCTGGCGGCAGCATTTCTTAGTTGCTGGACTGAAGGCGTTTACACGTGGCAACCAGCGCGGCTCAAATAGCAAAAACAGGCAAGTTCGGTGATCTTCGTCGCCGGCTGGTGTTTTTGCTGCTCGCTTTGGTCGTTTACCGTGTGGGTGCGCACATCCCCGTTCCGGGTATAAACCCTGACCAATTGCAGGAGCTGTTCAAAGGCCAGCAAGGTGGCATCCTGAGTTTGTTCAATATGTTCTCGGGTGGGGCACTTTCCCGATTTACAGTTTTTGCACTGGGGATCATGCCGTATATTTCGGCATCAATCATCATGCAGTTGATGACATATGTGTTGCCGGCATTTGAGCAGCTGAAAAAAGAAGGTGAATCGGGGCGTCGAAAAATCACACAGTACACGCGGTATGGGACCCTTGGCTTGGCTCTTTTTCAGTCTTTAGGGATTGCAATGGCCTTGGAGAGTTCTGCCGGTTTGGTTATTTCTCCAGGTTTCGGTTTCCGCATGACAGCCGTTTGTACATTGACGGCTGGAACCATGTTTCTCATGTGGCTAGGTGAGCAAATCACAGAGCGTGGGTTAGGAAATGGTATTTCCATCCTGATCTTTGGAGGTATTGCTGCTGGCCTTCCTGGTGCTATTGGTGGTCTTCTGGAGCTGGTTAGAACGGGTGCCATGAGTATCATCATTGCACTGCTGATAGTTGTTTTGATCGCCCTGGTAACCTACTTTGTGGTTTTTGTAGAGCGCGGTCAGCGAAAAATCCTGGTCAACTATGCGCGACGCCAGGTTGGCAACAAGGTTTATGGTGGTCAAGCCTCGCACCTTCCTCTGAAGCTGAATATGGCTGGGGTCATTCCTCCAATTTTTGCGTCCTCGATTATTTTGCTGCCTGCAACCGTTGTGAGTTGGTTCAGTTCTGGTGAGTCCATGGTTTGGCTTAAAGACATCGCAAGTAGCCTGACACCTGGTCAACCTATCTATGTGATGCTTTATGCGTCAGCTATCATCTTTTTCTGTTTCTTTTACACGGCACTTGTTTTTAACAGCCGTGAAACAGCTGACAACCTGAAAAAAAGCGGTGCATTTATTCCGGGAATCCGACCGGGTGACCAGACAGCGCGGCACATCGACAAGATTCTTTTGCGTTTAACATTTGCAGGCGCGATTTACATCACCTTTGTTTGTTTATTGCCCGAATTCCTGATTCTCAAATACAACGTACCGTTTTATTTCGGTGGTACCTCGCTGTTGATCATCGTTGTAGTGACCATGGATTTCATGGCCCAAGTACAAAATTACCTGATGTCGCAGCAGTACGAGTCCCTTTTAAAGAAAGCTAGTTTTAAGACTTCTCCAGGGATGTGATGGTTAGCAAATCATGAGGTCTGATTCCGTCTCTTGTGATGTGACTGGGCTAAGGTTGTGAAATAAAGTTAAGTTGACGCCAATCGACTTACGGCGTGTGTGGATTGTGTTTAGGGCCAAGTAACGGCTTTTGTCCGGTTCTTTTCAGGACTGGTTTATTGTTTTAGGAGAGTGAAATGAGAGTTTCGGCTTCGGTCAAAAAAATTTGCC
>JBILKC010000251.1:0-4519 GCA_044376885.1 Hylemonella sp.
TCTCCGATTGCGTGGAAACCTGTGTACAGGGCCAGTGGATGGATGGTGTCCTGGTAATCGGTGGCTGCGACAAGAACATGCCAGGTGGTCTGATGGGTATGCTGCGCGCCAATGTACCCGCCATCTATGTTTATGGCGGCACCATTCTGCCGGGCCACTACCAGGGCAAAGAGCTCAACCTCGTCAGCGTATTTGAAGCGGTCGGGGAGAACGCCGCCGGCAAGCTAAGCGATGGAGATTTGCTGGAAATCGAGAAACGGGCCATTCCAGGAACCGGCTCTTGTGGCGGCATGTACACAGCCAACACCATGAGTTCAGCTTTTGAGGCGCTCGGCATTTCACTGCCCTACTCTTCAACCATGGCGAACGAACACGACGAGAAAGTTACTTCTGCTCGCGAATCTGCCCGGGTGCTGATTGAAGCCATCAAAAAAGACATCAAGCCGCGCGATATCGTGACGCGCAAATCCATTGAAAATGCAGTGGCCGTGATCATGGCTACCGGTGGCTCCACCAACGCGGTTCTGCACTTTCTTGCGATTGCGCATTGTGCAGGTGTGGAGTGGTCCATTGATGATTTTGAGCGGGTACGGAAGAAAACACCTGTCCTTTGCGACCTCAAGCCCTCCGGCAAGTCATTGGCCGTCGAATTGCACTCCGCCGGTGGCATCCCCCAGGTCATGAAAATTTTGCTCGCGGCTGGCCTGTTGCATGGGGATTGCATCACGATCACAGGGCAAACCATTGCTGAGGTCTTGAAAGACATTCCCGATTCCCCACGTGCTGATCAAACGGTGATACGACCGATTAACAACCCGATGTATGAGCAGGGACATCTGGCCATACTGAAGGGGAATTTATCGCCAGAAGGTGCCGTGGCCAAGATCACCGGCCTCAAGAACCCGGTTATGACCGGCCCGGCCCGGGTATTTGATGACGAACAATCTGCGCTTGAAGCCATCCTGGCAGGAAAAATCAAGGCCGGCGATGTGATGGTTCTGCGTTATCTTGGGCCCAAAGGGGGTCCAGGCATGCCGGAAATGCTGGCTCCGACGGGTGCGCTGGTTGGCGCCGGACTTGGCGAAAGCGTCGGACTGATTACCGATGGCCGGTTTTCAGGGGGCACTTGGGGCATGGTGGTTGGGCATGTGGCACCAGAAGCAGCAGCCGGCGGCACGATTGCCTTCATTCATGAAAACGACAGTATCACCATCGATGCCTTGCAACTCAAACTGGAATTGAACGTCGCTGAGACGGAAATTGAGAAACGCCGGATGGCCTGGAAAGCTCCTGCCCCGCGCTACACCCGGGGGGTGCAGGCCAAGTTTGCGTTCAACGCATCCTCAGCCAGCAAGGGAGCCGTACTGGACAACTTTTAAGGGGCTAGAATTTTTAACTCCTGGGTTCGCGCTAAGTGCGCGCCTCCTCCACAGCCATGGCTTTGCGCCGGGTTTTTTTACACTAACTCAAGTTGGAAAGTTATCCATGAAAAGAATTTTGCTGAGCATGACAATTGCAGCAAGCCTATTGACCCCAGCACTGGCAGATCAAGCCTTGGCGACGTCCAGGAATTGCATGGCTTGTCATGCAGCCGATAAAAAGCTGGTCGGACCATCCTATAAAGCCGTGGCCGATAAGTATGCAGGCGACAAAGCGGCTGTTGATATGCTAGCCACAAAAATCGTCAAAGGTGGCTCTGGAGGCTGGGGACCAGTTCCCATGCCAGCCAACCCCCAGGTCAGTGAGGCTGAAGCCAAAAAACTGGCCGCCTGGATACTTGCAATCAAGTAAGACCCTTACGAATAGGAGATTGTTTGCTCCTTAAAAAGGAGCAAACAATCAATAGGCCTGACCCAGCTGATCCAGAATGGCCGGGTTCTCAAGCGTACTGGTGTCCTGAGTAATCGACTCTCCCTTAGCCAGTGACCTCAAAAGCCGGCGCATGATCTTGCCCGATCGGGTTTTTGGCAGGTTCTCACCGAAGCGAATGTCTTTGGGTTTTGCAATAGGTCCGATTTCCTTGGCAACCCAATCGCGTAATTGCTTGGCGATGGCTTTGGCCTCGTCCCCACTGGGCCGGGGACGCTTGAGAACAACAAAAGCACAAATCGCCTCACCCGTCAGGTCATCCGGACGTCCTACGACGGCAGCTTCAGCCACCAGGTCAGTTTTTGAGACCAATGCAGACTCGATCTCCATAGTTCCCATTCGGTGACCGGATACGTTGAGTACATCGTCGATACGCCCTGTAATGCGGAAGTAACCCCGGTCAGCGCTGCGTACTGCGCCATCTCCAGCGAGATACATCCTGCCGCCCATTTCCTCGGGAAAATAGCTCTTCTTAAAACGATCCGGGTCGTTCCAGATGGTGCGGATCATCGATGGCCAGGGTCGTTTGATCACCAAGATGCCGCCGGTGCCATTCGGAATGTCGTTGCCGACCTCGTCGACAATAGCGGCCATGATTCCGGGTAGAGGCAGCGTGCAGCTACCCGGCACAAGGGGCGTGGCTCCTGGTAGCGGGGTCATCATGTGACCACCCGTTTCGGTCTGCCAGAAGGTGTCGACGATCGGGCACTTTTCATGACCGATGTTCTTGTAGTACCACATCCAGGCCTCAGGATTGATGGGCTCACCCACCGAACCCAGAATGCGCAGGCTGGACAAATCGGAGCGGTCGGGATGCACAGCTGCGTCGCTTTCTGCGGCTTTGATCAGGGAGCGAATCGCAGTGGGAGCCGTATAAAAAATGGTGCACTTGTGGCGTTCAATCATTTGCCAGAATCGGCCGGCATTAGGGAAAGTCGGCACGCCCTCGAAAATAATTTGGGTCGCGCCTGCTGCCAGCGGCCCGTAAGCAACATAGGTGTGGCCGGTAATCCAGCCAATATCAGCGGTACACCAGAATACGTCGCTGGGTTTCAAGTCAAAAGTCCAATCCATGGTCAGCTTGGCCCAGAGCAAATACCCACCGGTTGAATGCTGAACACCTTTGGGCTTGCCGGTAGACCCGGATGTGTAAAGGATGAACAGAGGGTGTTCAGCACCTACCGCGACCGGTTCACATTCAGTGCTTTTACCGGCCAGAGCTTCTGTAAACGTTTTATCGCGTCCAGCCACCATATTGCAGGTTGTGGGGGTTCGCTGGTAAACATAAACATTCTTGATGGACTCACAGCCACCAAGAGCCAGACCTTCGTCCACAATGGCCTTGAGCGGGAGTTCTTTTCCACCACGCATCTGGTAGTTGGACGTGATCACAGCAACAGCCCCGGCATCAATGATCCGTTCTTGCAGCGCTTTTGCGGAAAAGCCCCCAAAAACAACGCTGTGTGTGGCTCCTATGCGCGCACAAGCTTGCATGGCTATCACGCCTTCAAGCGTCATGGGCATGTAAATCAGTACCCGGTCGCCTTTTTGAATACCATCGGCCTTGAGGGCATTGGCAAACTGACTCACACGAGCCAAAAGTTCCTTATAGGTGGTTTTGGTCACCGCGCCATCATCCGCCTCAAAAATGACGGCTGTCTTGTTTTCAACAGGCGTTCCAATGTGCTTATCCAGGCAGTTGGCCGAAGCATTGAGCTCACCGTCATCAAACCATTTGTAGAAAGGCGCATTGGATTCGTCCAGCGTGCGGCTGAAAGGCCTGCTCCAGCGCACATTCTCACGCGCCAACCTGGCCCAGAAAGCTTCGTAGTCTTTCTCAGCCTCATCGCAAAGGGCTTGGTAACCTGCCATGCCGGAAACGCGCGCTGCCTTGACCATCGCGTCATTGGGCATAAATACCCGGTTCTCCACCAATACGGATTCGATGGCAGATGAAGCGGCTGGGGTAGTTGAATTCATGGCGTTATCTCCTCGTTTGAATCTAATTGCACAGCACTGTCAATGTTTGCTCTTACAAGTCACTGACTTGCTTGAAACTTACAAAATACGAGTCTTGAATATAGCCAGTTGAAGAGGGATTTAAACGACATCTACAATGGATTGACCCAGTGAAAACCCTATATTTTGAATATGACTGATAACAACACGCCTAAACCCAAACGCATGCGACCTATGCCAAGATTTATTTTTGCAAGTCGCTGGTTGCAATTGCCCTTGTATATCGGTTTGATTGCCGCGCAAGGTGTCTATGTTTTTCACTTCTGGGTTGAACTCGTTCACCTTCTTGAGGCTGCTTTTGGCAGCCAAACAGCCTTACAAGCCTTGATCTCAAGCATAGGGTACAAAGAATCCGCCCCCACAACAGCGTTGAATGAAACCATCATCATGCTCGTGGTGCTGGCCCTGATTGATGTGGTCATGATCTCTAACCTGCTTATTATGGTGATTGTGGGCGGCTACGAAACCTTTGTCAGCCGCATGGACCTGGACGGTCATCCTGATCAGCCCGAATGGCTCAGCCACGTGAACGCATCGGTACTCAAGGTGAAGCTTGCAACTGCCATTATTGGGATTAGCTCAATTCACCTGCTCAAAACCTTCATTAACGCTGCAAACTATGACGAAAAGG
>JBILKC010000252.1:0-4507 GCA_044376885.1 Hylemonella sp.
TGGTCATCTTCGGCAATCAGAATTCGCATGTCTGTCTCCTTGGCCAGCCTGAAGCTGCAGTTGGTTGTCTGTTGCGGTGTTTATTGCGATTCTAGGGGTTTGGATTCGATGTCTGGGCAGGCTCTGCACTGGCGCGTGGAACTCAGGCCGCATAGGCCTCCAGACCGAGCGCGATCACCGTGGCCACATCCTCACCCACCGACAGCTTGAGTTCGGCTTCGGCTTGCGCCACCGCTTGCCTGAATGCGCTTAGCCAGGCCAGCCCATCCGCAGTAAACCTGACGCGTTTGGCACGCGCGTCACGTCCATCAGCACTGCGGATGACCAGCCCCCAGGCCTCACACTGGTCCACCAGTTTGCCCATGGCCTGCTTGCTCATGCCGGCCAGATCGGCCAGTTCGGTCAGGCGCGAACCGTCCAGCGCCAGATGACGCGTGATGTGAATATGCGCTGCGGTGACCTGTTGGCGTGCTGCCAGGTTGGCCAGTGCCAGGGGTACATCATCGTTTTGCGCCATCAGTGTGAGCACGCGCGCGTCGAAACGCCGCATCGCCAGCCCGAGCAGGCGCCCCAAATGGGTTTGCCGCCAACCGTCTTGCGAACCGCCTGAGGCCTGGAATGCGGGCTTGTCCCCGGCGCTATTTAAATTAGAAACAACCATGCCAAATAGTAAATCAAACTGACTAATTAATTGGTTTACTAATTTCAATCGACCGCGTTAAACTACTGTTCAAGCATCCAGCCTGTGATTAAAGACAAGTTAAACGCAGGGATGGTTTGGACGACAAATTTTGTTTAACACATTGTTTTTAAAGGAGATTTCCATGGACGCACAAGTTAAAGGCAGCACGGTGGCCAACAGTGAAAAAGCCAAAGCCCTGCAAGTGGCATTGGCCCAGATCGAGAAACAGTTCGGCAAGGGCACCATCATGCGCCTGGGTGAAGGCGAGGTGATCGAAGACATCCAGGTCGTCTCCACAGGCTCATTGGGCCTGGACATTGCGTTGGGTGTGGGCGGTCTGCCCCGCGGTCGCGTTGTCGAGATCTACGGTCCGGAGTCCTCGGGCAAAACCACCTTGACCCTGCAGGTGATTGCCGAGATGCAAAAAATCGGCGGCCAGTGCGCGTTTGTGGATGCAGAACACGCCCTCGACATTCAGTACGCGCAAAAGCTGGGCGTCAACCTGCAGGACCTGCTGATCAGCCAGCCTGACACCGGTGAGCAGGCGCTGGAGATTGTTGACAGCCTGGTCCGCTCGGGCGCAGTCGATCTGATTGTGGTGGATTCGGTGGCTGCGCTCACTCCAAAAGCCGAACTGGAAGGTGAAATGGGCGATAGTCTGCCCGGTCTGCAGGCCCGCCTGATGAGCCAGGCTTTGCGCAAGCTCACCGCCCATATCAAGAAAACCAATTGCATGGTCATCTTTATTAACCAGATCCGCATGAAGATCGGCGTGATGTTCGGCAGCCCTGAGACCACGACTGGCGGCAACGCGCTCAAGTTTTATGCTTCGGTGCGCCTGGACATACGCCGTACCGGCACCATCAAGAAGGGCGATGACGCCATCGGCAATGAGACCAAGGTCAAGGTGGTCAAGAACAAGGTGGCACCCCCGTTCAAGACCGCAGAATTCGACATCCTGTTTGGCGAGGGTATCAGCCGCCATGGCGAAATCATCGATATGGGCGTCAATGCCCGCATCATTGAAAAGGCAGGTGCCTGGTATGCCTACGACGGTGAAAAAATTGGTCAGGGTCGCGACAATGCGCGCGAGTTTTTGCGCGAAAACCCCGACCTGTCCATTGAAATCGAAAACAAGGTGCGTGACTCGCTGGGCATTCCCTTGCTGCCTGGTGCAGAAGCCGAGGCCAAGTCCAAAGCCAAGAAAACAGACAAGGCAGAAAAAGCCGAATAGCCTCATAGGGACTGGCGTTATAGCTATATAAAATATAGCGTTTCGCCTGTATCCCAGAGCTGACCATGGCGACAACGCCCCTCTCCCTGACAGGCCGGGCTCTTCGTTTGCTCTCGGCGCGCGAGCATTCGCGGGCCGAGCTGGAGCGCAAGCTGGTGCGTTTTGAAGAGGTGCCGGGCACCCTGGCCCTGGCTTTGGACGCATTGCAAGCCAAGGGTTTCATCAACGAGGGTCGTGTGGTCGAGTCTGTGTTGCACCGCCGCTCCGGGAAGCTGGGTGCCGCTCGCATCAAGCAGGAGCTGCAGGCCAAGGGGCTGGCGCCTCAGGCCTTTGCGCAAGCGCTTGAGCAACTCCGGGGCAGTGAACTGGCGCGCGCCCGGGAAGTCTGGCGCAAGAAGTTCGGCCAGGCACCGGCGGATGCAGCCGAACGGGGCAGGCAAATGCGCTTTTTGGCCAGTCGTGGCTTTGGCGGGGACACCATCCACAAAGTGGTGTCAGGTGCTGACGAAGACTAAAGCGTGAGGGACGTTCAAAGACCCAGCATCAACTGCAAATTCTGCACCGCGGCACCACTGGCGCCCTTGCCCAGGTTATCCAGCCGCGCCACCAGCACTGCGTGGGCAAAGCCGTCTTTGGCCGCATCGTTGGCAAACACCCGCAGCTCCATCTTGTTGGTGTTGACCAGGGCAACAGCGTCCAGTTTTAAATCCATGCTTGGCGGCTCGACCGTGACCCAGGTGCTGCCTGCATAGTGCGTAACCAGGGCATCGTGCAGCTGCTGTGCCGTGGGTTTGCCTGGCAGCGCATCCAGATCCAGTGGCAACTGCACCAGCATGCCTTGCGCAAAGTTGCCCACAGAGGGGACAAACACGGGTCGCCGCTTGAGGCCGGTGTACCGCATGATTTCCGGCAGGTGCTTGTGCTTGAGGCCCAGACCGTAGAGCTCAAATGGTGGCGCCTGTCCTGTTTCGTAGGCCTCGATCATGGTTCGTCCGCCACCGCTGTAGCCGCTCACGGCGGGAAGGGTCAGGGGGAAGTCGCTTGGAATCAGGCCGGCATCGACCAGAGGCCGGATCAGTGCTATGGCACCAGTGGCATAACAACCGGGGTTGGCGACGCGCCGGGCGCGGCCAATGGCGTCGCTCTGACCGGGTGCCAACTCCGGAAATCCAAACAGCCAATCGGAGTGGATGCGGTGAGCGGTCGAGGCATCAATGATTTTTGGCCCGGCTTGGCCGGTGGAGCGGGCGTGCGCATCGAGCATGGCGACCGATGCCAGGGCTGCATCGTCATGCAGGCACAAAATCACCAGTGCTGCTTTGGCCATCAGGGCCAGCTTGGCTTCGGGGTCTTTGCGCAAGTCGTGCGCAATCGTGAGCAGCTCAATTTCCGGCATCCCAAGCAGACGCTCACGGATTTGCAGGCCGGTGGTGCCGGCTTCGCCATCAATAAAAACAGGGTGCAAGGTCATTTTGTGTAAGTTTCCTCTTAGATGTGCATGATACATTCCACACCTGTTAGATTCAGCCCTTGCTGCAGCGCACAATTGTTCTGTGGCGTCGTAAAACATCTTGTTCTGAGAGATACCGCATGAAGATTCACGAGTACCAAGGCAAGGAAATCTTGCGTCAGTTCGGTGTGCCGGTGCCACGCGGCATCCCGGCATTCACAGTCCAGGAGGCGGTTGAAGCCGCCCAGAAACTGGGTGGCCCGGTTTGGGTGGTCAAGGCCCAGATTCATGCGGGTGGTCGCGGTAAGGGCGGTGGTGTCAAGGTGGCCAAATCGATTGATGACGTCAAACGCCTGGCCGGTGAAATTCTGGGCATGCAGCTCAAGACGCATCAGACCGGCCCGGAAGGCCAAAAAGTCCGTCGTCTCTATATTGAAGACGGGGCTGATATTCAAAAAGAGTATTACGTCTCTGTAGTGACAGACCGTGATACCCAGAAAGTGGCGTTCATCGCCTCCAGCGAAGGTGGCATGGACATCGAAGAGGTGGCTCACTCCCACCCTGAAAAAATCATCAAGCTGTTTGTAGACCCCCTGGCTGGCCTGACAGACGCGCAAGCGCGTGAAATTTCCACGGGCATCGGCATGCCCGCCGACTCCACTGCCCAGACGGTTGATGTGCTGCAAAAGCTCTACAAATGCTATATGGACACAGATGCCTCGCTGGTGGAAATCAACCCGCTGAACCGTGACGGCAAAGGCAATGTGATTGCATTGGACGCCAAGTTCAACTTTGACCCCAATGCCTTGTTCCGTCACCCCGAAATTGTGGCGTTCAGGGATCTGGACGAAGAAGACCCGGCGGAAGTTGAGGCCAGCAAGTTTGATCTGGCCTACATCAGCCTGGACGGCAATATTGGCTGTCTGGTCAATGGTGCCGGTCTGGCCATGGCCACCATGGACACCATCAAGCTGTTTGGCGGTGAACCCGCCAACTTCCTCGATGTGGGAGGCGGTGCCACTGCAGAGAAAGTGACGGAAGCTTTCAAAATCATGCTCAAGAATCCCAAAGTAGAGGGCATTCTGGTCAATATTTTCGGCGGCATCATGAAGTGCGACACCATTGCAAGCGGTGTTATCAC
>JBILKC010000253.1:0-4501 GCA_044376885.1 Hylemonella sp.
TACCCCTGCTGTCATTTTGGCTGCGCTCAAGCTGCGCAGCCGCAACCTGGGTCCGATTCTGGATGCCAACGGCTGGGCGATCAATGCGCGGGCACGCATCAACATTCCTTTTGGCCGTACGCTCACAGAAGTGGCGACGTTGCCTGCCAACGCCCAGCGTTCGCTCAGTGACCCCTATGCCCAGCGCCCTTTGGGATGGCCTGTTTTCGCTGGCTGCGGCTTGCTTGCTGCGGTTCTGCTGCTGGCTTACTGGCGCCTCTTGGCCCACTGAAGGCTGTACAAACCGACATTGCCTTCAGCGGTGTACTTCAGTTTCGTGGTTACGCGCCAACAGTTCCATCAGGGCCTTGCGAATCATGATGCCCGGACGGTCTGAGTCCATCGAATACTCCACGCCCCGGCGGCGCAAATCAACCACGGCATCCGGGTCGGTCGATTCCAGAATGTCTTTGTCTTCCCGGGTAATGGCTGCATCAAAATCAATCAACATCTGCGCCGGACAATCCGCCTCGGTGTCATTGCGAAACAGCCACTGGCAGAGCTGAATGTGCCCATCGTCAATCGGGGTAAAGCAGTTGATGATGATGTGCCGGATGCCCGAGGGGTATTCAATATCCAATCGGCGCGAGAAAGGCAGGAAGTAGGCGTTGCGCATGTGCCGCTGGGTGATGGCGTCCTGGACACCACTGATTCTTTGAAACCGCTCGGGATTGGCTGCATCAATCACAGTCTCGGCATAAAAACCGGACGCGTTCTCGACCAGCTCGTATTTACTGGGTTTGGGACTGGCCGCCACGCCAAAGGTGGCACGGTGCACAAAACTGAAATGCGAATTGTCAAAGGAATTTTCCAGCGCCCGCATCGGGCTGGTGGCCCAGCGCTCATAAAACTGGAAGATGGTCCGGTAGGCCGGGTCTGAAAATTCAGGCACCGCCGAAATGTCGGCAACCGGGTCTTCCAGGGCCACCCAAGCATAGCCGTAGCGCGCCACGCAATGGTAGGCGGTGGTGGCGTAATCGTTGGGAATTTCGCGCCCGGCTTCGTACTGCGGGATCACCACAACCCGGCCGACGCGGTTGTAGGTCCAGCCGTGGTAACCGCATTGCAAGTTGCCTTGACCACAAGGTTTACCGGCTTCACTGACGCACCAGCCCTTGGAGAGTTTGGCCGTGCGGTGGCAACAGCGGTCCCGCAGGGCCGCGGGCTGGCCTTTAGCGTCCAGAAAAACAACAATGTCCACCCCTAGCAGGGTGAATGGTTTGGGGCCCTGGGCGAGATCCGTCAGCGGCATGACGGCGTGCCAGAATTTGCGAAGAATGGGTTGTTGGGTGACCAGCATAGAGCGCTCCTGAAAGGGACTAAAACAAGAGCAATTTCCGGCCCATCGGGGTGGTTGAGACCCGTGGGGTGAACGCTTCTACTCTGGCATGGATACTAGCAAAATGCAGGCCAGCAGCATCAAAGCGTGGAAGCTGGAGCTGACAGATTGGACTTGCTTCGCCAGATTGGGTCACAAGCACCCGATTCACGTTAGATCTCAGGCAAGACCGTCTGATTGAGGATCCTCTTGGCCAACAATCTTATGAAAATGGCGGCAATTCAGGATAGCGGGGCAAGGTATCAGCGAACTCTGCCCATGAAAGATGCTTTGAATGCCAGTAATGCAGTGTTGGCTTCACTGTCTCCGGGTTGTCGAGGCAGCCGACAGCAATATCAATGAGACCCGGCAGAAAACTTGCCGTGAATGAGATCTGGGTGCCGCAGACCTCACAGAAGCTGCGCTTGGCTTCGGGAGAGGACGCGAATGACTTTGGCAGTGCCTTATCAAAAACAACCTGATCTTCTTGATACATGGCCCAAGCCACAGCTGGCGCTGCATGCGCGTGGCGGCACATTGTGCAATGGCAGATTGAAGCCATCACAGGCTCGCCCGATATTGCGTATCTGACTGCGCCACACTGGCAGCCACCTTCAATTTTCTGTTGTGACATCTCGGTCTTCAATTGACGAGGCCTGGCGTCGAAGCCCAGGGGCACGCCGCTTTCGGCCCGCCCCTCGGGGCGCAGTGTTAGGCCATGTACTCATTGCATTGAATGAAGACCAATCATATTGCCTTCAGTATCGACAACCATGGCAATAAAACCATTCTGACCAATCGACATCTTGCCTTTGAAGATTTTTCCTCCGTGCGATGCGGCTCGTTCAGCTTCAACTGAACAATCCTCACAGGAGAAATAGACCAAGGTACTGCCACCAGAAGGGCAGCCGGCCATTTTCACCAGTGCACCGGCTGCACCATAGCCGTCCATGGACATCGGAAAAGCCCACATTTCCATTTCAGGGAAACCCTCAGGGTCAGGATTTTTCAACTCTTCTAATTTGCCTTGAAACACAGCTTCGTAAAAAGCCCTTGCACGGGGCACGTCCTGAACATAAATTTCAAACCAACCAACTGGATTACTTTTCATGATGCTTCTCCTTTGATGAACAAAATGCGAAGAGATCTAACGAGGCTGTCAGTGTAGGCCGACCAGTTCTGCCTTGCAACGCGCGCGACTAAGCCGCCTCACGGATCGACATGGCACCCGCCCCGCACATGGCTTTGAGCAACTCCCATCGCTTGGCCCTAAGCACATCCCACAGCAGCTCGGGCGTAGCAAAGCCAATCCGAGCCTCGCGCTCCACGCGGCCGGATTTCATGGCGCGGGCCGCATCTGCAAGCGTGTCTGCCAGCGAACGAACCTCAAGAATGACCGTGTTCATGATTCCACCTCGTAATATCCGCATTGAAGTCAAGCATTAACTGTTCTGGCGTTGAGAAGGCATAGTCAAGCGCCGGCTCCCCGATGTGCCGGTGATCGCCTTTACCTCAGCATTAACCAGTGCCTGGGTGAGAAGTTGTTTATGTGTCAGCATTTTCCTCGCCTTCATTCGCTTGCGCGCAATCATGCTAACTTGCCTGCCGTTTATAGCGACTAGCGCGTCCCCAACAGCCAAACTATCGGTCAGTTTCTTGCGCTTGTGCGGGAGTCCATCTACGAGGGGTTAGGCGTCATTCCCAAGGTGATATTTCCTCTGCCTGCAGCGCGGAAGCGATGGACGGCCGCTGCGCGAGTCTCTCGATGTAGTTTGTGTAGGTTGGATAGAGCGTCTTCATTTCGTAACCCTGGCGAGCGCCCCAGCGATAGAACACCAACCAAAACGGATCAACAACCGAAAAGGTTGTACCGACCGCATATGCACTACGACCAAGATGATTTTCGATGTCTGCAAGACAGCGCTGGAAAGTCGCATGTCCGCTGGACTGAACCCGAGGAAAGTCTGCGACGCTTGACACGAACCTCTCGGGTCGAAGAATTTGAGCGAAGGCGACGTGAACCGTATTTGATGACCACGCTAGAAGCTCAAGGCAACGCGCTTCTCTCTCGTCAACAGAAGATGGGTAGAGCTTGGACTCCGGGTACTTGCGACCCAAGTAGGCCAGGATTGCCGGATTCTCGGTAAGCGTAAAGCCGTCAATGCGTAGAGCGGGGATGCGGCCCTTTGGGTTAACAGCCAGGTAGTCTGGGGTGTAGTTGCTGCGGTCGGCAGTTGAGAACTTGCGAAGTTCAAACTCAGCGCCAACTTCGCGCAGTACGACATGCGGCGCAAAGGAGCAGGCCCCCGGGGAGTAGTAAAGCGCGATGGTCATGAACGGTTCCTATGACGCCAACGTGGTGGTCACCGGCGCTGCGCGGCTTTATCGCGCAGCGTCCGGTGGACCGCAGGGTTATGAATAAGTAGCCTATTCATCGTCTGGTTCCCCACCCGAAACACCGACCAGCTTCCATAGCCCCTTCGCCTGATTGAAACACCACTCTTCGGTTGTGTAACCCATGGGTCCGCTCTTGTATTCGACCAAAACACAGTTGGTGCGCTTTGACTTTGAAACTTCGCCTCTACCGGAAAGCGTCTTGCTTATTACGAATAGCCCAAGCCGGGGGACATACATCCACACGTCTGCGTGCATGAGTGGCCCGACTCCTCCACGTTGGTTGTAAATGAGGAGGTCGAAATGGCCGTCGCCATTCACATCCAAGAAATCAAACCTACCACGATCAACAGGAAAATAGTCTTGGGGAATTTTTTGAATCACCTTGCCGGATTTGTCAGTGACAACCAATGTCGCCTTGACGTCTTCGCCGCTACAGCACTGCTCCTTAGGGGTCGCTGGAACGCCGACTAGCTCAAACCGAAGTGCTCCCACTGATGGGTGAATTGCTTTCTCGTAATGCAGAAATTCAGCGGCACGAGCAAGGGATGTTGTAGCGATCAACAACAGCGTCAGAACGCGAATCTTATGCATAACGAGGCTGTAAAAAAACCTGATTCTCGCAAGCCTGCTCAACGCCTTGTGCATCGCCCAGTTTGAAGTTCAGGATTTGAGGATTCATTCCTACAGTTTGCCGCAAATTTGCGCGATGGCGTAACTACGGGGGCCTTTTACATACCCTTATTGCGC
>JBILKC010000254.1:0-4473 GCA_044376885.1 Hylemonella sp.
CATCACCTATGCCGACTCCCGCATCATCCGCAACGAGGCGTTGCCTTCGAGTGTTGGCAAGTACCAGCCGCGTGTGCCGGTGTGGCGAGCCACGGCGCTGACCAGTTACCGGTTTGATGACAAACTCAGTGCGACCTTGGGCGTGCGGTACAGCGGTGACCAGTTCTCGCAACTCAACAACTCAGACATCAACGGTTTTGCCTATATGGGAGCCAGCCGGTACCTGATTGTGGATGTGCGCAGCCGTTACCGCATTGCCAAGAAAACCTTGGCAGCCATTGGCATTGACAACCTCACCAACGAGGAATACTGGAACTTCCATCCCTATCCCAAGCGCACCTATGTCGTTGAAGTCAAGCACAGCTTTTGAAACCCAAGGAAATTCCTCACCATGAAAAAACCAGTCACTCATTTTTCGATAGCAATATCTCTAACATTGATCGGGATACAGCCCACTTTTTCCCATGTCGTGTTGCAAGATCCGGCAGCGCTGGCCGGTACCAGCTACAGAGCCAGCTTTCGCGTCGGCCATGGCTGTGAGGGCAGTCCGACCACCGGTATCCAGGTCTTTCTTCCGGCTGGCTTTCAGGGTGCCAAGCCCATGCCCAAGCCCGGCTGGACGCTGACCACACGCAAGGAAAAGCTGCCCCAGCCTTACACCAGCCATGGCAGGACGGTGACCGAGGACGTGGTAGGGGTCAGCTGGACGGCCACCAGCCGTGAAAGCGCTCTGCCCGATGCCTGGTATGACGAGTTTGTGTTGCGTGGTAGCCTTCCGGCCAAAGCGGGGGCGCTATGGTTTCGGGTGTTGCAAACCTGTGAAAAAGGTGCCATCGATTGGGCCCAGATTCCCGCTACTGGCACATCCACCAAAGGGCTGAAAAGCCCAGCCGCCCTGCTGGAAATCATCGAATCCGGCCCGGCGGGTCATCAGCATTGAAACAGTCGATTCATTTTTAAGGAGAAAGTCATGAAAGTTAAATTCACCCTTGCCGCGCTGCTGCTGTCCTGCGGCACCGTGTTTGCCCAGGCCGTGGAAGTCAAAGACGCCTGGGTTCGCACCACGGTGCAAGGCCAGAAGGCCACCGGCGCCTTTATGAAAATTACCGCCAAAGACGGCACCCGGCTGGTGGGCGCGGCCTCGCCCGTGGCCGGCGTGGTGGAAGTGCATGAAATGAAGATGGAAGGTGACATCATGCGCATGCGTGCGGTCGCCGGTGGTCTGGAAGTGCCAGCCGGTCAAACGCTTGAGCTCAAGCCTGGCGGCTTTCACGTCATGCTGATGGACCTCAAAACCGCCCTGCCCAAAGACAGCACCATGCCCCTGACGCTGTTGTTCAAGGATGCCAAGGGAGCCGAAAGCAAGCTTGAATTGAAAGTGCCTGTCGCCAGCGTTTCACCTGCGGCCAGCGTGTCACCCGCGACGCCGGGCAAGGCCATGCCGCCCATGGGGGGCAGCATGCACAAGCATTGATATTGATCTTGCGATAATCAGCGCCTTTCCATCTGCAACCCAGGACCAACAACATGAAGATCGCACGCGTGCAATATGCCGGTATACCCAGATTTGCCTTGATTGATGAAGCCAAACAGGAAGCCGCTTTGGTTGGTGGTGACATCGGCGCGCACCCAAACCCGGCCCTGGCAGTGATAGAACAAGGTCTCACGGCGACACAACTACAGGCCGCCGTGACCGAACGCGTGCCCATGGGCCAGGTGAAGTTTCTCGCGCCCCTCTCAGCCTTTTTGCGCAACCCGTTTGCAGTAGGCAAAAACTACCATGACCATGCACTGGAGTTCGACAAGAGCGGCTTTAATGCCACCTCCGGCGCGGCCTCGGCCATACCGGCTTTTCCGCAGATCTTTACCAAAGCCACCCTCACCCTCAACGGACCGACAGACCCGATCCGATTCAACCCCAGGCACACCCGCTCGGTGGATTACGAAGGCGAGATAGGCGTGGTCATTGGGACAGTCTGCCGCCATGTGTCCAAGGCCGATGCCATGGCACATGTGTATGGCTTTGTCGCCATGAACGATGTGACGGCCCGCGATCTGCAAAAAAACCATGCGCAATGGTTTTTGGGCAAGTCACTGGACGGTTTTTGCCCGCTCGGGCCCTGGATTACCACCCGAGACGAAGCGCCCACCGACATGACCATGCAGACCTGGGTCAACGGCGAACTGCGCCAGAACGCGCATATTTCCCAGCTGATTTTTGATGTCCCCACGCTCATTGAAACCATGTCTGCAGCCATGACACTGCTGCCGGGTGACATCATTGCCACCGGC
This sequence comes from Hylemonella sp., assembly GCA_044376885.1. GTDB lineage: Bacteria > Pseudomonadota > Gammaproteobacteria > Burkholderiales > Burkholderiaceae_C > JBEIGE01. Next base: position 2,293 of record JBILKC010000254.1, read on the forward strand.
ACCTCGGTGGGTGTGGGTGTGGGCTTTAACCCGCCCAGGTTTTTGCGTCAGGGCGACGTGGTTCGCATCGCCATCTCCGGTCTGGGCGAGCTCAATAACACGGTGGAGGAACTATGATTTTTACCCGCAATTTTCTTCAACTCGCTCTCGTCAGTGCTGCGGCACTGATGGGCCTGCCAGCAATCGCCCAGGGCGACTTTCCTGGCAAGCCGCTGACCATGCTGGTGCCTTTCCCGCCCGGTGGCGTGGCCGATGCGGTGGGTCGCCCGGTGGCTGAGGCCATGGGCCGCGCTTTGGGCCAGCAGATGATTGTGGAGAACAAAGGCGGTGCAGGCGGGGGCATCGGTATGGCGCAGGTGGCCAAGGCCAGACCTGATGGCTATACCGTGCTGATGGCGCTTTCTTCTGTGGTGGTGTTGCCCGAGGCCGATAAGGTGCTCGAGCGTGCGCCCATGTTCACGCTGGATCAGCTCAAGCCGATTGCGCGTTTCACCGCAGACCCTACGGTGCTGGTGGTGAAAGCCGAAAGCCCCTGGAAAACCTATGCCGAGTTCATGGCCGCAGCCAAAGCACGTCCCGGCACGCTGACCTTTGGCTCCTCAGGCAACTACGGCACCATGCATGTGCCCATGGAGCAACTCAAAGCAGCGACGTCGAGCTTCATGCTCCACGTGCCCTACACGGGGGCCGGTCCGGCCGTGCTGGCGGTGTTGGCCGGGCAGGTGGATGCCGTGTCTACCGGCCCCTCCAGTGTGGTGCAACAGATCCGTGCGGGCAAGCTGCGTGCCTTGGCCCATTGGGGTGAGGGGCGGCTGGCCTCGTTGCCGGATGTGCCCAGCCTGAAAGAACTGGGCGTGCCGATTGTCTATTCCCAGTGGTCAGGCCTGTTCGTGCCGGCCGGCACGCCGGACGCGGTGGTACAGAAATTGCGCATGGCTGCCAAGGCCGCTGCCGAAGATTCCCGTGCCCGCCAAGCCCTGGCTTCTGCCGGATCGTCATTTCAATTCATGGACACGCCGGAATTCGAGCGCTTTGTTCAGACCGACGCGCGCAACATGGTCGCTCTGGTCAGACGCATCGGCCGCGTGGAATGAGGGTGCGAACCTGGTCTGGGTCGTGGTTGCCGCGTTGGCCCGTCTTGAAAGGGTAGACTGCACGCATTGCTTGTTCTTCAAGGAGTGTTCATGAGCGATTCAGCATCGGGTTTCGGCAAATTTGTGCCAGGTTTTGATTTTCTGCAAAACCTGACCAACCTGACAAAGATGAACCAAGGCGCTGCCTCTGCCTTGCCAGGCGTTTCCAACTGGGTGGCGCCCACGCTGGATCCCAAAGAGCTGGACAAGCGCATCGACGAGCTCAAAACCGTGCAGTTCTGGCTCGACCAGAATGCCACCGCCCTGAAGGCCACGATTCAGGCGCTGGAGCTGCAAAAAATGACACTGGCCACTCTCAAGGGCATGAACGTGGACATGACAAGCATGGCCAATGCCTTCAAATTCCCGGACATGACGGCTCGGCCTGCCCCTGAGGTCAAGCCCGAGCCAGAGCCTGAGCCCGAACCACAAGCCGAGCCAGAACCTGAGCCTGAACCCACCATCGAAGCGCAGGACGATCAAAAGACGCCGTCTTCCGTGATTGACCCCATGCAACTCTGGGGCGCGCTGACACAGCAGTTCCAGCAGATCGCCGCCGGTGCCATGAAAGAAGTGACTCGACACGCGGCTTCGAGCTCAACGACATCTACTCGGTCAGAACCTGCGCCAAAGCCAAGGTCGAAAGTAGCGGCTAGAGCCAGATCTGGCCAGGCTGCAGCCCAAAAATCAGCGGTGACCAAACCGCTGGCTGCTTCCAAATCAGGAGCAGAGAAACCAGCTTCCAAAAGGGTCAAGGCCCAAAAAGTATCAAGCGTTCGTTCGCCCCGCATCGTCAGGGCTGGCTGAGCGTTCGTGATGAAGCTGTTTCCTTACGGTCACGCCACCCACCCCCAGTGGGAGATGGCTGCCGGCCTGGTGCTGGCCCAGCTGCGTGCGCAGATGACGCAGAGCGATTACGCTGCCAACCCCAACCTGGCCTTGCTCTACATCACCGACCACTATGCGGTGCATGCGCAAGCCATTCTGGCCCACCTCAGCGCTGAACTGCCCGAGGTCACCGACTGGTCGGGCACGGTGGGTGTGGGCA
>JBILKC010000030.1:0-14516 GCA_044376885.1 Hylemonella sp.
CTGGTCAATACCTCTTAAGTTTTTCTCAATCCGGATTGCGTATTTGGAGTTGTGGGTGCCATAGTGACACTCGAACATAGGTATGCCCTCAATGGTGGCCTGAATACTCGACTCGCGCTCCAACTCAATAAAGTCTCCGGGCTTCATGGCTATCAGTTCCTCTACGGTGGCGTCAGCACGTGCAAGCTCTGCAATCAAGGTCACTTCAGCTGACTGGATATCACTCGTCCAGTGCGTAATCCAGCGCCGGTCAACCTCGTTGGCATCTGCTTGCGTTGAGGATTCAAGTACATCCCGGATGGGCTCCAGACTTGAATAGGGAAGACAGATGCGGATTGAACCAGAGATTTCGCCAATTTCAATTTGAAAATTACTGGCTATAACCATCTCGCTGGGAGTGGCAATCGTTGCAAACTGAGGCTGCATTTCAGAACGCTGGAACTCCAGCTCCAGGGGATAAATGCCCGACCATGCTTTTTTGTACTCGTGAACGATGACATCGACCACGCGATTAATCACACGTTGTTCCGTGGCTGAGAATTCCCTGCCCTCAATGCGGGTGGAAAATTTCCCTACGCCTCCATAGAGAGTATCGATAAACCCGAACACCAAGGAGGGATCGCAAACAATCAAGCCACTTCCACGCAAAGGTTTGATGGACATGACATTGAAGTTTGTCGGTACGGTGAGTTCACGCAGGAATTCGCTATAACGCTGCACATTAACCGGGTTGACCGATATTTCAGGGCTTCGGCGAATAAAATTAAACAGCCCGATCCGTAAATGCCTGGAAAAGCGTTCGTTGACGATCTCCATCGTTGGCATCCGCCCACGAACAATACGCTCATGTCTCGAAAGATCGTACTCGGCAACACCCTGATTACTTTTGGACTCAGCTCGAGACGTCTGACTCTCGCCCGTAACACCCTCCAACAGTGCGTCGACCTCTTCTTGAGAAAGGAAAGATTCACTCATGCCAAAGTCTCCATGAAATCACTGGACAATAAAGCTCGTGAACAGGACTTTGAGAATCGGCTTTTGCAAGTGCGTCTCGGTGTTTTTGTCCTTGATGTCAACTTCAGGAAAATTACTTTGAGCCTCCTCCAGAATATCTGCTGCTAGTTTGGCCTTACCCTCACGCTGCAATACCTCCTGTGAAGTTCGCTCGGAAAGCTTGAGAAGTATGGTGCTTCGGATTTTGGGAAGGTATTGTTTGACCAAGTCGGCCGCTTTGGGGTCGGACAATTCAAGGGTAATGCCCACTTGAACAATTCTTTCACCTCCAGGGTCAGCCAGATTCATCACCATAGTGTCAAGAGGAAGGAAACTTGGCGGCCCTTTGTTAACCACCTTTTCAACCACTTCTTCTATGTCGCCTTCAACCACCACATGCCTGGCGAACAGAAAATACCATGCCGCACCACCGGCAAGGGCCAATATAACAACTGCGCCCAGAATAATCAAAAGCAATTTTTTGCTTATTCGGGGGGGCTTAACAGCTTCTACCGTTTCAGGTGTGGAAGACACGCGTTTTCCTTATCAGTAGGGATTAAACAAAAAGATCTATCGCCCGACCTGAATGCCTAGGAAGTCTTTGGCTTGCATCAGCGGTCATTAACTCAGGGGCATTGACAGACGTCTGCCGACTTCCCTGGCGATCTCTGCGATCCTGCGGGTTAGACCCATTTTGACCAGATGATCCCACAGAAACCCCTGAAAGTACCAGCCCTTCCCCCCTTAGAAGTTCTTTTAGCTGAGCTACGGCACCCTCCAGAACCTGGCGTGTTTCGAGTTGATCGGTCCTAAAGGCAACATGCGCCTCATTACCACGCAGGCTAATACTCACCTCAACCGGCTCGTGTCCCATCCCGTCAAGTTTTAGTTCTGCAGTCTGGACGTCGTGAGTGACCCAATAAGTCACCTGTTCAGCCACACTCATCTCGGCGCTGAAACTACTTGTATTGCCGGCATCAACCGTATCCAGGCGATTGCCCGTCCCGATCAGATCACTTCCCCATGCACCACCCGGACCATCGGGGATTTGTCTTCTTTCTGACAATCTTTCAGCCGGCGATTTCTCAACGCCTGCCGCCACCGCAGCCACCACGACCTCAGGACTTGCAAAACCAATCTGAAAAATGTCAACGATGGACGGCTTGCGAGATACATCATGTACATCCTTGAGGACAATTGCGGTTTGCGCCTGAACCGCATCGTCTATGCCAGCCTTGACCACAGCCTTTGCAGCGCCTGGAGACCGGGAAAACTGCTTGCTCATTTCGACAGCAAGTAGCATTTCAGATGCTTCTCTATTGGTGGCAACTACACCATTGGTTGTTGAGGATTTTTGGTATTTTTCTTCGGCAATGCCTGCGGGATCCAAGCGTGGCGCCGGTAATGTCCCCGACTCAGCTTTACCTGCCGCAGCCAGCGCGCCGATCTGAGCCTGAGCCACCGTGGCTGCAGTTGTAGCCAGGGTTACATCCAGCGGTGCCGGTTGTGACGTCACCGTTAGCCCCGGTTCGCCTTTGCCGGCCAAAAGCGAACCGGGGCGAGCCTGCGCCCCCGGGGCTGGCCGTGGTGTGGCTGAACCGAGCTGAAAGGTTTGGGTAAATTGCACTGGCTGATTTGCTTGCAGATCTGGCTGATCATGTGCCTGCGTCTTCGCCGCAAGGTTAGTTTCTTTATCGCCAGGGGCGGCTTGATCTGCCGGGCCTGCATCTGCACCATCGTTGATAAAATCAAGAAGATTGGAAAAGTCATTCACCGAAGACGTGTCAGCTGCGGTTCTGGATGTCGACCTGGACGCGCTAGCCTCATTGCGCGAAGCCGGCTTGGGTTGCGCCGGAGCAGGGCTAAATTCAACACTCATGTTCTTCTCCGATTGTTAAGGCCTTAGGTTTTCTGCGGTAAAGCAGGCCAGCCAGTTCATCCATCTCATTTTGTTCCCGTCGGGCGATTTGTCGATTCAAAACCGCCTGCTTACGCGCCAGGACTTGGTTGAGTCCAACCATCCGGAACTCCGCCTCAAGCGCCAGCTTTTTGGCTTCATCCACTTGCCGCTCAAGACCTTCAATCACGCCGTACTGCAAGGTAATGGCGTGCTGCAAACGGTCCATAAATTGATAGTGGTGGCGCATCAACTCAGGAACTGCACTGACCTGGGCAGAGCGCACCCAGCGCTCAGAACTCTCGTCGCAATAACTTTCTAACTGATGAAGCTGGTTCTTTGCAAACACCGTTGCCTGCTCAGCTTGAAGCAGGCTTTTCCCGAGCTGGTCGCGTTTTCGCCTTGCCAGCTCAATGGCCAAACTGATGCTTTTCAAGGCAGACACAGCGCCCTCCTGCTAGATATGGTTGGAGCCGCAAACATCATCACGACAAAGCCTCCTGGCGTCCTAGCGACTGGTTCATCTCATCAACACTCTCTTCCAGGCTGGCAGAAACAAACATGCCTTGCTGCAGAAAGTTCGACATCGGCTCGTGAAGGCGGATTGCCTCATCCAGACCAGTATCAGATCCATGCACGTAAGCACCAATCTGCACCAGATCACTGCCTTTTTGGTAACGTGAACTGACCGAGCGAAAGTATCGGGCAGTGTCGAAGTGCTCTGTAGAGACCACGTTATGCATGACTCGGGAGGCCGATTGCTCGATGTCAATGGCAGGGAAATGACCTGACTCGGCCAATGCGCGGGACAGAACAATATGCCCATCCAAAATCGCCCGGGCTGCATCAGCAATTGGATCCTGCTGGTCATCCCCTTCCGAAAGCACGGTATAAAAAGCGGTGATGGAGCCCACTCCGTTCAAGCCATTGCCACTGCGCTCGACCAGCTGTGGCAATTTGGCAAAGCAGGAGGGCGGGTATCCCTTGGTTGCAGGTGGCTCACCAATAGCCAATGCAATTTCGCGCTGGGCCATGGCGTAACGCGTCAAAGAGTCCATCAACAACAGCACATGCTGCCCCTTGTCGCGAAAATACTCGGCTACCCCGGTGGCATAAGCCGCACCCTGAAGGCGCAACAGTGGTGGCGCATCAGCTGGCGCAGCCACAACCACCGAGCGTGCGCGTCCGTCTTCGCCCAGGATATCCTCAATGAATTCCTTGACTTCACGGCCCCGCTCACCAATCAAACCGACCACAATGACATCAGCGCGGGTGTAACGCGCCATCATGCCGAGCAAAACACTTTTACCAACCCCGGAACCTGCAAAAAGACCGATACGCTGTCCACGACCAACAGTCAGCAAGGCGTTGATGGCTCGCACCCCAGTATCCAGCGGCTCGCGCACCGGCGCCCGGTCCATGGCGTTAATCGGCGTACGGTCCAATGGTTTGGCCGTCACATTGAGCAGCGGGCCTCTGTGGTCCATGGGGCTGCCGTGCGCATCAACGACCCGCCCCAGCAATCCGTCCCCCAGGGGCAGTCGCAACAAACCAATGTCCGCCGTCCCCGTTGCAGTCATGGTTGCACCCCCCAGGCGGGGCCGTGTCACATAAGGAGACAAAGGCGTAACGGTTGCACCACTCGTCAAGCCCTGAACATCGCCCGCGGGCATGAGGAAGGCGCGTTCATTTGAAAAACCGACCACCTCAGCCAGAACCGGCAACTGCGACTTCATGCTGATCAGGCACTGAGAGCCCACCGGAGCCCGAATTCCTGAGGCCTCCAATACCAGACCGGCTAGTCGGGTTAAGGTGCCGCGAACTTCAAGGGTCGTACCCGCAGTTGCAACGCGATGCAATGTGCCCTGGAAAAAATCAGCCCATTTTTGACTGGACTCAGTCATTTTCAGCCTCTGCCCAGGAAGCATTCAAACCCAGACTGGCGATCGTCCGGGACCATCGTTTTTCCAGGGTTCCGTCAACAACCGTCCCTGCCGACTCGATTTGACACCCCCCTCTGGCAACCAGGGTATCGGGAATCAATGCAAGCGACAGATTCTTAAACTCTGTGTCCAACGTGGCCTGAACGACATCAAAGTCTTCCGGGTTTAACCTGACGCGCGCGCTCCTGGCGTCTTCAAACAGGACACCTAGCGCCTCCCTCACGACCGGTAAAACAACGTTGGGATTGACAGATAGCTCATGCCTGAGCACCTGTCGGGCCAGTTCAACCGCAAGGTCCAGAACACCTTGTGCAGCCATTTGCTCCACCTGTTCCATTTGCGCGGCTGCAACTTCAAAAATTCCGGCAAAACGTCTGGCCAGCTCCTGGCCCTCTGATTGCGTGAACGCTTCGATTTGCCGTTGCACTTCCGGCATCGCATGGGCATGGCCTGCAGTGAAACCCGCTTCGTAACCGGCTTGGTGGATGGCCTCATCTTTCATTCGCCGGTCATGCTGCTCCAACACGATGGCGGCATTATCGACAGCACTGAAGTTCCACTGGGAAACCTGACCGATCTCCTCTCCGGGTGTGAATCGTGACATATTTCTCATAGTTAGACCATGGCTTCTTCTGCAGCACCGCCCAGGCTGATATCACCCTGATCGGCAAGTCGCCGGACCGTCCTGATAATTTCTTTTTGCTGGGCCTCAACGTCTGACAGCCTCATGGGCCCACGGGAATCAAGGTCTTCGCGCAGGCTTTCTGCCGCACGTGAGGACATATTGGCCAGGAAGTGTTCTTTGAGATCCGGCTGGGCACCCTTGAGCGCAACGATGAGAGACTCGGATGAAACTTCTTTAAGCACCAGCCGAATCGCCTTGTCATCCAGCTTTTTAAGATCATCAAACACAAGCATCTTGTCCATGATTTTCTGCGCCAGCTCGGCATCTTGCGCACGAATGGAATCAAGTACCCTGGTTTCAAGTGCAGTGCCTAACAGATTGATCATCTCGGCAGCGGGCTTGACACCGCCCAACGAGGCCTTGCGCATTTTGTCCCCGCCTGAGAGCACCTGCGCGAGCACTTCATTGAGGTCTTTCAAAGCACCCGGCTGAATACCCTCCAAGGTGGCAATGCGCAACATCACTTCATCGCGTTGACGTTCGGTCATGCTCTTGAGCACGTCGGCGGCCTGATCGTAGTCGAGGTGTACCAAGATGGCTGCTGCAATTTGCGGGTGTTCGTTTCGCAACAGCTCGGCAACGGCCAGCGGCTCCATCCACTTCAGGCTCTCAATACCGGACACATCACCACCCGCCATGATCCGGTCAAGCAAGAGTGACGCCTTATCATCACCCAAGGCACGTTTGAGCGCTCCGCGTACAAAGTCGCTGGAATCAGAGACCATCAAGCTTTGCTGAGAGGCAACAAAAGAGAACTTTTCCACCACCTCTTGTACCCGTTCTCGGGTGATGGATTTGGTTTTGGCAATGGCCTCTCCAAGTTTCTGAACTTCTTTAGGTGCCAGGTGCTTGAACACCTCTGACGCCACCTCTTCACCCATTGACATCAGCAGCACTGCCGCGTCCATAACTCCTTGATCTTTTGCCATTTGTCTCTAGCTCCGCTAAGCTTCAGGCCGCTGATTCGCCGTTGATCCAGTTTTTCAAAATTCCGGCCACAGCTGCAGGATTATCTTGTGTCAGTTTTTTGGCCGCTTGAAGCTCCAAGTCATGGGCACTGGGCTCAGCTTTGGGATCGTTAGACGTCAGCGCCGTCAGTTGCGGCCTTTCAGGGGTCTCATCCACCACCGCTTCCAACTGGGACTGCCTGATATCCGTGACGACAACCGGCTGATTCAGCGCCGTCATCGCTGGCCTGATGAAACCAAGGAAGGCTAACAAGCCCAACACCACGGCGCCAAAGGGCCAGGCAAAACTTCTGGCCAAGTCGAGCACGAGCGGATCTTTCCAAAGCGGAATCTCAGGTATAGAAACTTTTTCTTTGGTAAATTGGGCGTTGAGTAAATTCACAGAATCACCTCGCTCTTGATTGAAACCAATTGTCTCACGCACCAAGGCCGTCATTTTCTCAATTTGCTGGTCAGTCAGGGGCTGCGTCGTGATTTTTCCCTTATCGTCGGTGTTGGTCGCATGGTTCACCACCACGGCAACGCTAAGCCGCTTGATCACGCCAGTAGCGCCCTTGACAACCCGAATTGTTTTATCAACTTCGTAGTTAATGATGGATTCCCGCTTGGAAGCATTATTCGGACTTCCTGCCGCGGCACTGGGCGTTTGCGCAGTGCCATTGACGGGTGCGGATGAAGGTCCTGGAGGCTGGTTGCTTGTAGCACCCGGCACGCCGGATGGGGGCCCGAGAGCGCCGTTGGCGCTTTCCAGCAATTGTTGACTTCGAATCGCCCCTGATTCTGCGGCTTGGTTCGGTTTGTGGGATTCCGAAGTTTGCTCGGTTTGTGAAAAATCCACCTCAGCGGTGACCTGGGCCTTGACATTTTGCCGACCCACCACAGGCTCAAGAATTTCAAGAATCCTGCGACTGTACAACTGCTCAAGCTGCTGCACGTATTGAAGCTGCTGTGAATCTGCCCCTCCCGCTGCGCCGCCGGAAGCCCCGTCCTCCTGGGCAGATAGCAATTTGCCGGTGTCATCAAGTACGCTCACAGCAGACGTACTCATCTCCGGCACGCTGGACGCCACAAGGTGCACGATGCCGGCCAGCTGTGTCCGATCCAGCGCTCTGCCGGCGTTCAAGCTCACTAGAACCGAAGCTGACGGTTTTTGCTGCTCTCTGAAAAAACCATTTTGATTCGGGATGGCCAGATGCACGCGGGCACTTTGCACCGAAGACAGCGCCTGGATCGAGCGCGTCAACTCCCCCTCCAGACCCCGCTGAAAAGTCAAGCGCTCCTGGAACTGCGTCATGCCAAACCGGTTCGATTCCATCTGCTCAAAACCGGCCACTGAGCCCTTGGGCAAACCCTGAGAAGCCAGGCGCAGCCGGGTCTCGTGAACACGGTCGGCCGGAACCAGTATTGCGCCGCCACCCTCAGCGTGTTTGTAAGGAACATTCATTTGTGACAGCTGTGCAATCACCGCGCCGCCGTCCTTGTCGCCCAGGTTGGCGTACAAAACCCGCCATTCGGCTTGCCGCCCCATCATCAAGCCGATGATGCCAATCGCCGCAAAAAGTGCAATGCCCAGCCCCAGACGCAATCGTTGACCTTGATTGAGAGATGAGAATCTTTGGGAGACGGTCGGATTGATATTGATTGCTGGAGCGGTGGCCATTGTGTATTCCGTTATGTGAGGGAGGGGCTTCCCAGGACAGTGGCATTGATTATTCGACCTGGGCTTCAAAACATTAGGGCGATAAGCACTCCTTTTACCCCTTACTTCGAATTCATCTTTCCCGACTTGGGTTGCTACGATGCATCAACCCTAAAAAAATCAGGTACTTGAATTCTATGGACCTCAAACTCACACCCAACACCATGCCGCTCCAAGTGCGACCAAGCATGTCGCCCAAGATCTCTTCGGGTCAAGTCGGGAGCCCGCAAGATGCGGGCTTTTCGGGGGCACTCAAAAGCGCCTTGAGTTCAGTCAGCGCCTCCCAGAATGAGGCCGCCAGACTCCAGCGGGAAGTTCAAATGGAAAACCCGAAAGTAAGCCTAGAAGAAACCATGGTGGCCATGCAAAAGTCGCAAATCGGATTCCAGGCCACGCTGCATGTGCGTAACCGCATGGTTCAAGCCTATACCGACATCATGAACATGTCGGTATAAAAATGTCGATATAGAGACTTCAAAAGTTCCCGAGGCTGCTGAACCAACGTCAACTCAATGCGGCAGCAGGCGCTGCTTCTCAAACACCTGTTCGCAGTGGTCCAGCCAAGGCTCGGCCAGGTAACGAATCTGGGCATCATTCTGAAGGATTCGCTGCATGATGCGGATCTTCTCGATCCGGTGGGCCGGTTGCAGTACTTCGGTACGCGCCTTCACACGCAATTGCTCGATCAGGAGCGCACAAGCGCCCTCGAACATGACAACGCAGTCCCAGTCTTCAGACTTGGCTGCGTTGAGCATCTTGAGACTACTGATTTCAATGGCTTTGTAATAATCAATTAACATTTCTGGCATCCGTCACGCTTCCACCAAAGACAAACGCGGCGCCTGAGTTTCTTGCGCCTTGACTGCACCGGGTGCGGGTGCTTTGATCATTTTCCAACCATCAGCAATGGTCTCAATCAAACGCTGAACCTCTTGAAAAAGAGCATCGTCGTTGCGCGCATTGGCCATGATCAGGGTATGGGTCGCGTAATCGTACAAGGCCTCAAGATTGGAGGCCAGCTCGCCGCCATCGATCTTGTCCAGTCCCGTCTCCAGACCTTCTTCAATGATTTTCAGCGCCCGGGAAACAGCTGTACATTTGGCAGCCACATCGCCGCGGGCCATGGCACCACGTGCAGCGGCAATAGCGCCCAGCAACCCTTCAAAGAGTAGGCTGGCCAGCTGGTGCTGGTCTATGGTGTGCATACTGGTCTCAACGTTGATGCGCTGATAGGCTGAAGCGGCACGGGGGCTATAGGCGGTAAACATGCTGCAAGTCCTTAATTATCAATAACGAATCTTGATTTATTTATCGGCGGACGGTTGACAAACTTGAGGCCCCACTCAGCATCATGAGACCGGTTAAAGCTGAAAAAAAGACAAGACCTAGGTCTGTTTGTTCCAGCTGGCTACTTGTTGTGTGATGTAAGCGTTAAGCGCATTGAGATTACTCATCTTGGCATCCAGATCAGCGTATTGCTTGTTCAAACTGGCCTCCACCTGGGCAGCTCGCTCATTGACCAACTCCTGGTCTCGGGTATTGCGCTTGACCGCGATATTAAAGTTGTCCGTTTTCGTCTTGAAAAACCCTTCGCTGGACAGCAAACTGGTAGCAAGGGCCTTGACTTTCACAGCAATACCGTCCGCAGAGCCGCCACCTGTGCTTGTAAACATTTTCTTCATCTCATCAGGGTTGCTGACGCTCGAAGCAAGCTTGGTCGTATCGATCGCCAAATCACCACCGCGCAGCTGGGAAACACCGATATCAGACAAACGCTGGAAGACCGAAGAGGCCTTGGATACGGACTGAACCGCCGAACGCAGATTATTTTGCAGCGTCAAGGCCGAAGCATCCCCTTGCAACAAAGCACCCGACTTGGTGCTGGGGTCGAACTTGGTCGTATCGCTCAACAGCTGGTTGATCGCGTTGTAGGCTTTAACAAAAGTCTCAATCCGGGAGGAGATAACAGAGGTGTCTTTGGCTACCGTAATATCCAAAGGAGCCGTGGTGACCTGCAGAGCCGTGAACGTCACGCCCGAGACCTTGTTGGTGAAGGTGTTTGTGGTCGATGTCACATTAACACCATTGATGGTGGCGGCTGCATCCACAGCGGCCTGCGTTGTCGTGCTGCCCGTGATCAGACGCGACAAGCCGGTGCCGGTTGGCACGGTCTCAACTGCACCTAGGGTATACCCGTTGGCCAATCCGGTATTTTTGCTGCGCAACAGCAAACGCTCGCCCGTTGCATCGGTCAGCACCGTTGCCGTCACGTTAGCGGCAGAGCCATTGATTTTGCTGGCAATGTCGGAAACCGTATCGCCACCAGCGACCGCAATGGCCACTGCGGATCCGGTGGTCGGTGTGATGGTGAAGGTTCCCTCCCCAATAGCACCCCCCACAGGCAGCAGTGCTGCCGAGGTGGTGGATTGGGCCTTGGCCAGCGTGGTGATGGACAGGCTGAATGCCGTGGGCTGTGTCCCCCCGATGGCTGTGGCTGTGACGGCGCTGGAGTTGGTCGATGTGGCCGTTACGGCGTTAAATGCGGTCACACTGGCCAGCTGGGAAGCAGCATCAGACAAGGTGGAGACCAGTGACTTGATTTGGCCGAAGGCCGAAATCTTGGCCTCTATCTCACTGGCCTTAGTCTGCAGGCCAGTGAGAGGCTGCTTCTCCACCGCCACCAGCTGGGAGACGATACTTTTGACATCCAGGCCACTGCCTATTCCCGGTGAAGTAATCGTTGCCATCGCCAACTCCTTAAAAATCTATGGTCCATCACAAATCATTATCTGTCGCAAAAATCTGGCAAGTCAAAGAAAAACCGGTGCAAATGCCGCCTAAATTCAAACTCAGTCCACACTCAGTCCAAACTCAGGCCTTATCCTCCCGCGTCGATGCTTAACGCAACAGGGCCAGAATACCCTGTGGCAACTGATTGGCCTGTGCCACCATGGCGGTGCCTGCCTGCTCCAGAATCTGCGAACGTGACAGATTGGCCGTCTCTTGCGCAAAGTCGGTATCCTGAATCCGGCTGCGTGAGGCACTCAGGTTTTCCGACGTGGTTTGCAGGTTGGCGACGGTTGAGGAAAAGCGCGCCTGCAAAGCGCCGTAAGAAGCGCGCTGACTGTTGACTGCGGCCAATGCCGCATCGGCCGTGGCAATGGTTCGGGTGGCCGCATCCGCTGTCGACACATCCATCGTAATTGCGGCTTGAAGCTGGCTGCCTGCCGCTACTGCAGTGAAGTAACCGGTGGCCGCCGCGCCCATGGTGGCACTCGCCGTAATACCGAATATCTTGTCCGAATCCAGGGTGATGGCACCGGTCACAAAGCCGGTGTTCGCCGCTGCCGCAACTGCACCATTGGAGCCAGTTGCTGTAACGGTACCGATGATCATCGAGTTGGCCGTCACCGATCTGTTGCCAACCACGATATTGCTGCCGGTGTCGTTGGTCAGTGTGATGCCCGTCAGAGCAGTGTTCAGTCTGGCAGTCACACCCGTCTGGGAGCTCTTGTCATTGATGGCCGAGATCGCTGCTGCCAGTCCATCCGCAGTATTTGAGGCCACCGTGAACGACACGTTGACCGCCGTGGTGTTGTCTGACGTAATGTCCAGGCTGTAAGCGCCGCCAGCCGTAAAGGTTGTCGCATCAATCTGTGTCCGTGCGGTGGCAACAACGCCTGTTGTATTGGTTTGTGCGTTGATGGCAGTGACCACCTGCTTGGCAGAGACACCGGTAGCAAAAGCAATCGCGCCGCTGGAGCCTGTCGAGCCGTTAATGGTCAGCGTGCCCGCCGAAATACGACTGGTTGTTGTGTTGGTCGCGGTTGAAGCGGTTGCATTGGCAGTGACTGTGCCGTTGACCAGGTCGCCAGCGGCGCCCGCACTGGTCGCGATCACCGAGCCGATGCGGTTGTTACCGTATTGGCTGGTGCTGAAGTTGGCCGACGTGGCGGTGATGATCTGGTTGGCGTTTGCACCGACCTGGAAGGCCGCTGAGCCAAAGCTGCCGTCGAGCAGATTGGTGCCGTTGAACTGGGTGGTTTTTGCAATCCGGTCGAGCTCGGCTGTGAGCTGGCCGACTTCAGCGTTCAGCGCAGCCCGGTCACTGGCCGAGTTGGTGGCGTTGGCGGACTGAACGGCCAATTCACGCACCCGCTGGATGATGGTGCCGGCTGAGCCCAAGGCACCCTCAGCGGTTTGCGCCAGCGAGATGCCGTCATTGGCATTGCGCACGGCCTGGTTCAGACCACGAATCTGTGCGGTAAAGCGCTGCGAAATGGCCAAGCCTGCCGCATCGTCTCTGGCGCTGTTGATGCGCAAACCGGAGGACAAACGCTGAATGGAGGTCGTCATTGAGGCCGAGTTCAAACCCAGGAAACGCTGGGCTGTCAATGAATTGATATTGGTGTTAATCGTCGTCATGTGTTTACTCCGTAAATCGTGTTAACCAAACCTGGTGTTCCCACTGAGTTCACCTGCCAAACCAAAGTTGGCGCCCTTGGCCGGTGTGTTTTTGGACCACTTCCCGGTTAGCGGACCCTTAAACAGACCCGTTGGAGATGTTTTCGGCCTCTACAACCCAAACTTAAATCCGAAATTGCCCTTGTTGGCTGAATTAGGAGGGATTTGCCCTTCTTATCGGGGCTATGCCCACAAGGGATCAGAACACAATTTCTCCATGCCCTGATTTGTCAACTGGTTAGTTGGCAGCTTCATCGGCAGCAATGCTGATTAACTTTAGATGCTGATTTAACCTTTTTAGGAGTTTTTGATGTCTTCAACCATCAACACCAATGTCAACTCACTGACAGCGCAACGCAACTTGAGCACTTCGGCCGGCCAGCTTTCGACAGCCATTCAGCGTCTGTCGTCCGGCTTGCGCATCAACAGCGCCAAAGACGACGCGGCAGGTCTGGCCATTTCGGAGCGCTTTACCGCTCAGATCCGTGGTCAGAACCAGGCCGTGCGCAATGCCAATGACGGTATTTCCCTGGCACAAACCGCAGAGGGTGCTCTGGGCACAGCCGGCATTATTTTGCAACGTATACGTGAGCTGTCCGTTCAGTCTGCCAACGCCACCAACTCGGCCAGTGACCGGGCTGCGCTGAACGCTGAAGTCATCCAGCTCACCAGCGAGCTGGACCGGATTGCAAAAACCACGCAGTTCAACAGCACCAACCTGCTCGACGGCACCTTTGGTTCTGCCACCTTCCAGGTCGGCGCAAACGCCAACCAGTCGATTACCGTAACCTCGGCCAACTTCACCACCAGCCAGTACGGTAACAACCGCATTGGTCACACCATTGCATTAGCCACAGGCAGTGCAGGTGACTTGGTCTTTGGAACGCCAACTGCAGGTACACGCCCAAGCGCAGCGCTTGCCGCAACAGCAAGCGGTATTGTTGCCGATGCGGGCTTTGCGGTGAATGGTTCGGTTGGTAGTGCCACAGTGGGTATCGCTGCAGGCGATAGCGCCAAAAAGGTAGCCGCCAACATCAACTCCAAAACCAGTGCCACAGGTGTGATTGCAACCGCACGAACACAAATCGACATGGACTCTTTTGTCGCCAACGGGGGCTACACCCTGCAGATCAAGTCTGACAATACCAACCCCACAACGATCACCTTCACCATCGGCAATCCAGCCGGCACCCCAGACGGCGTGGCCACTGCAATCAGTGCCATTAATGACAAGACCTCACAAACGGGCGTGACTGCCAAGGTCAATACGGCTGGCACAGGCATCACCCTGGTCAACGCATCTGGAAATGACATTGTGATTGGCAACTCCTCAATTACTGCCAATACCCTCAGTGTCGGGGGTACAGCCATCACGGCATCCAACGGGACGATACCTGCGCCAGCAGCCAGTACCGCCTATATCACCGGCGCACTGACCTTGGACAGCGACAAGACCTTTGGCCTGGTCAATACAACGGGCGCATTGGGCGTGAGCTTCTTTGCGGTAGCCTCGACTTCGAGCCAGCTTCAGGCAACGAGCTCCATGGACGTGTCTACCGCCGACTCCGCAACCCGGACATTGGCGACTGTGGACGCCGGGCTGGCTGTCGTCAGCGGGCAACGTGCCCAGTATGGCGCTTTGCAGTCGCGGTTTGAGACCACCATCTCCAACCTGCGCGTCACATCCGAGAATTTGAGTGCCTCACGCTCACGTATTCAGGATGCAGACTTTGCAATGGAAACTGCAAATCTATCTCGCGCCCAAATTATTCAGCAGGCGGGCACCGCCATGGTGGCACAGGCCAACCAGTTGCCACAGGGTGTTCTGGCCCTGTTGCGCCAGTAAACCCTTTTTAAAAGTTGCATC
>JBILKC010000255.1:0-4445 GCA_044376885.1 Hylemonella sp.
GGGTTTCCACAGCAGGATCAGCGCCATCAGCACATACACCAGCACCCCGGCTGCCTGGGGCAGCAGCACCTTGCCAAAGGTGTCCACCACGCCGATCAGCAAAGCGGCCAGCAAGGCACCCCGGATGGAGCCGATGCCGCCGATGACCACCACGACAAAACAGATGATGAGCACCGAGTTGCCCATGCCCGGGTAAACCGAAGACACCGGAGCGGCCACCATGCCGGCCAGCACAGCCACGCCCATGCCTGCCGCAAACACCACCCGGTACAGGAACTTGATGTCGATGCCCAGGGACTGAACCATTTCGCGGTTGGTGCTGCCGGCACGGATCATCATGCCCAGCCGGGTCCGGGTGAACACCAGGTACATGCCCAGCGCGAGTGTCAGGCAGACGCCTGAGATGAACAGCCGGTAGACCGGGTAGGTCATCAATTCACCCAGGGGCAGGGTGCCGGCGAGGAAGTCGGGTGGTTTGACGCCGTACACGTCATCGCCGACGATCAGGCTGCGAAACTCTTCAAACACCAGGATCAGGCCATAGGTCATCAAGACCTGCTGCAAGTGCTCACGCTGGTAGAGAAAACTGAAAAACATCCACTCCAGCACATAACCGAACAGCACGGCCAAGACCAGCCCCAGCCCCATGGTGGCGAAAAAACCGCCGCCAAAGGTGGCGGCTACAACGGGAGCCAGCGCATAGGCCATATAGGCGCCGATCATGTAGAAGCTGCCATGGGCGAGGTTGATCACGCCCATGATCCCGAAAATCAGCGTCAGGCCCGAAGCCACCAGAAACAGCAGCAAGCCGTACTGGAGTGCATTGAGGCACTGAATGAGAAAGACCGAAAAATCCATCAACGATCAGATCTTGCAGCCCCGTGCCGGATCAGCCAGGGCCTTGCTGGCGATGCCGACCATCTTGTTTTCTTTACCCACCACCTGGCGCAGGTAGAAGTCCTGCACCGGGTTATGGGCCTTGGAGAGGGTGAACGGGCCACGCGGGCTGTCGATCTTGGTGTTCTGCAGGGCCGCAGCAAAAGCGGCTTTCTTGCTGACATCGCCATTCACGGCTTTCAGCCCCAAAGCCAGCATCTGGGCTGCATCGTAGCCTTGCACGGCGTACACATCGGGCTGCAGTTTGTAGGTTTTGGCATAGGCCAGCCGGAAAGCCTTGTCGCGGGGGGTCTCCAGACTGTCTGCGTAATGCAGCGCGGTGAAGATGCCTTCTGCGTCAGCGCCTTGCGCGTCGAGCGTGCCATCGGTCAGGAAGCCTGATCCATACAGCGGGATGGTCTTTTTCAGGCCGGCAGCGGCATAGTCCTTGACGAACTTGACAGCACCGCCACCTGCAAAAAAGGTGTACACCGCATCGGGCTTGCTGGCGGCAATTTCAGTCAACAGGGCCTGGAACTCGACGTTGGGGAAGGGCAGGCCCAGCTCCTTGATCACTGTGCCACCGCCTTTTTCAAAGGACTCTTTGAAGCCTTTGACGGATTCATCACCGGCCGCATATTTCCAGGTGATGGTGACCACCTTTTTGATGCCCCGTTTGGCCATGACCTCGCCCATGGCATTGCCGGGTTGCCAGTTGGAAAACGAGCTGCGGAAGATGTTGGGGGCGCACATCGGCCCGGTGACGGCGTCAGCGCCTGCGTTGGGAACAATCAGCAGGGTTCCCGTGTCTTTGGCTACTTTGGCCATGGCCATGGCCACGCCGGAATGCACCGAGCCGATCAGCACGTCCACGTTGTCTCGCTTGATCAGCTTGTTGACGTTGTCGGTGGCTTTGGAGGGGTCGGACTCGTCATCCACCTTGAAAAATTCAATTTCGCGACCGCCGAGCTTGCCGCCCTGTTCGTTGGCATACAGCCGGAATCCGTTTTCGATGGCATTGCCCAGAGCCGCGAAGGTGCCGGTGTAAGGCAACATCAGACCGACTTTGAGTTTGGGTTGGGCCTGCTGCGCGAGCAGGTGGCCGCTGGCGACGAGAGCCAGGGCCGCGATGAGTGAATGACGCAAGAATTTCACAGGAGGTCTCCTTTTTAGTTAACGCAGATTTCCGGTTGCAGAAAATGTTGAATCGCTTGTATCAGGGTCTGGGGCTGGTCCCGATGAGGGGAATGGCTGCAGTTCTCCAATATCCGTAGTTTGCACTGAGAAACACGGTTGGCGATGTCCCTGATTTGTGAGAGTGTGCCGTATTCGTCGTCCACGCCTTGAATGGCCAGCAGCGGGCAGGTGATGCGTTGCAGATCCGCGTCTATGCGCCAGGACTTGAATTGGGGATTGAGCCAGGCGTTATTCCATCCCCAAAAAGCCGAATCCGGCTGGGCGTGGTGCCGTGCCAGGCGTAGACGCAAATCACCGTGCTGGTAGTCCCGGCGTGCTTCTGCTATTTGTTTTAGAGCAATATCTTCAACAAAGATATGGGGTGCGAGCACAATACACCCTGAAAGCTGGTCAGGGCGGTGCATGGCGTAGAGCAAGGCGATCGAGCCACCGTCACTGTGGCCGAACAGCCAGGGCGGCTGTTTGCTGGCGTCTATGCCCGCTGCGCTCAACAGGGCTGGCAGCACCTCGTCTGCCTGGCGGTGCATGAAGTCAATACCCCAATGGTCGTCGGGGCTTCGGGGCGTTGAGTGCCCGTAGCCAGGGCGTGAATACACCAGCCCACGAAAACCCAGGGCCATGCACAAGGTATGAGGAAAGTCGCGCCACATCGAGACCGAACCCAGGCCCTCATGCAAAAAGACCATGGTTTGAGCCGCGCCGTCAGTCACCCCGACCCACTGGGCCTCAATGGCCAGCGGCCGGTCAGCCAGCTTGAGGTTGATGGACTGGGTGGCCGACATCATGACCCGGTTTGTTCCAGCTCACGCAGTTTGAAGCGCTGGATTTTTCCGGTGGCGGTTTTGGGCAGGTCGCTGACAAAGACAATCTGGCGCGGGTATTTGTAGGGGGCCAGTTTGTCCTTGACGAAGGTTTTCAGCTCGGCATCGGTGGTGTGTGCGTTGGCTTTGAGAACGACAAAAGCCTTGGTTTTGGTCAAACCTTCGGTATCTGACACCCCGATCACCGCGGCTTCCAGCACAGCAGGGTGTTGAACCAGGGTGGCTTCCACCTCAAAGGGCGACACATACATGCCGCTGACCTTGAGCATGTCATCGGTGCGGCCCGAATAGGTGTAAGTGCCGTCGGCATTGAACACATACTTGTCACCACTCTTGGTCCACTGGCCCTGAAAGGTGTCACGCGTTTTTTCGCGGTTGCCCCAGTACATCATGGCGGCAGACGGACCACGGATATACAGGTCGCCCGGTTCGCCTTGGGGCACAGGGCTGCCGTCGTCCGAGCGCAGCTCGATGTCGTAGCCCGGTACCGGCCAGCCAGTTGTGCCATAACGCACCTTGCCCGGAAGGTTGGACAAAAAGATGTGCAGCATTTCGGTGGAACCGATGCCGTCGACGATGTCCACGCCGAAGTGACGCTGGAAACGCTCGCCAATCTCGGCGGGCAAGGCCTCACCGGCAGAAGACACCAGGCGCAAGGCCACCTCGGTACGACCCGGTAAATCGGGTGAAGCCAACATGCCGGCAAAGCCGGTAGGCGCACCAAAGAACACCGTGGGTTTCAAGTCTCCAATGTGGCCAAGCCAGCGCTTGAAGGTGGCTTGTGGTGTGGGTCTCTCGGCCATCAGGAGGGTGGTGGCACCGACCGACAGGGGAAAGGTCAGCGCATTGCCCAGGCCGTAGGCAAAGAAGAGCTTGGCTGCTGAAAAGCACACATCTTTTTCCTGCAGCGCCAGCACACCTTTGCCGTAGAGCTCACTGGTCCAGTAGGGGTTGGCATGCGAGTGCACCGTGCCTTTGGGCCGGCCGGTGGACCCGGATGAGTAGAGCCAGAAGCAGGGGTCATCGGCAAGGGTCTGCGCAGGCTTGAGCAGGGGTGCGTGGGCCTGCATCAGGGCTTCGAACGGCAGTTCAGCGGGCTGGGGTGGCACGTCATCGCTGTGCGCCTTGAGCGGTGCCAGGGGGCGCGAAACCATCACGTGGAGCACCTCATGGTTGGCCTTGTCCAGGGCCGCCGTCAAGGTGGTCAGCAATGCGCCTGAGACCAGCACGGCTTGCGCGCGCGAATGCTCCAGCATATAGGCATAGTCATCGGCAGTGAGCAGGGTGTTGACTGCCACCGGCACGATGCCGGCGTAGATGGCTCCCAGAAAGCTCACCGGCCAGTCGGTGCAGTCCTGCATCAACAGCAGGACCCGTTCTTCGCGTCTGACACCCAGCGCGCGCAGACCGGCCGCGACGCGGCGTACCCGTTCGTCAAGTGCGCCGTAGCGGAGCGTGCCCAGGTCATCCACAAAGGCCGCTTTGTCCGGCCGCTGGGCATTGCAGGCCAGCACATGGTGGGCGAAGTTGAAAATGTTGGTGGGCGCTGCA
>JBILKC010000256.1:0-4437 GCA_044376885.1 Hylemonella sp.
CCGTGGGTTCCGGCCACCAGCGCATCAGGCGTTTTCCAATTCAAACAGACTGCTGCGGACAGTGCCGCCTTTGGCCTTGGGGGCTGATTTTTTAACTTGATTGAGTTGGGCTTTGGTAAAAGCTCCCTCATCTGCCTCGTATTGAGGCAGGAACTTGGTGGCCAGCTCATGCAGCGCCAGGTGAATCACTTGCGTTTCGTCAACACCCAATACATCAGCCAGACGTTTGGTCGTTGTGCGGGTCACGCCAGTTGCGCTGTCTTGCGGGCGATAACGGAAGGCGATCTGGGCTGCTGCAGCTCTCATTTCTGGCTCCTTTGAAGTTAGATATCTTAAAGATATCAGAAGAGCGGGGTGTTGTCAACAAGGTGGGGGGGAGTCCGCCCGGGAGGGCTGTTGGGATTAAGTGGCATTCCCCCTGATTTGAGTGCATTCTTGGACTGCGGACGCAGATTCAAGGGTGGTTTACGGATTTGAACCGCCGTCCGCAATTCTGTAGAATTGGATCTATTCGGTTGAGGCGTTCCCATTGGGAGACTTCACTGAATTGGGGATTGTTCGCAGGAACTAGATGAGGCCCGCAGGGGCTACTCTGAGGCTGTTTGCGCAGTGGTTACGCCCCACCACCATTACCCCATACAAAGGCCGCCAGGAACATACACCTGGTGGCCTTTTTCTTAGGTGAATCAATGGCTTACGTTTCGGTGCTAATCAACAGTCCGCCAAAAATCCGCTGAAAAACGTAGTGATTTCTCAAGAGATGTCCATGGTTCGCAGCCCAACTCGCGTGCACGCGAAATTGCTGGTACATAGCGCTGACGAACCAACGGCTCTGTGTCGCCTTCTTGGAGCAATTTCACGGGTTTGTCAGGGGCCAATAGATCCCGCACTCGCAGGGCAAGATCTTTGATACTCAAGGCTTCATCACTGCCAACGTTATAGGATTCGCCGCTTTTACCGTTCACCAGCAAATACAACAGCCAGACCGCTAGGTCTGCGCCGTAAAGATAAGAGCGCATCGGCGAACCATCGCCTTGCACCGTGATCTGCCTTTCAAACAGAGCATCGCGCACGAAGTTGCCAATAGCGAAATGTCCATCCAGCGGCAGACCTGGACCGCAGAAGGCAAAGCAGCGCGCAGTGATTGACTCGATACCGGTACGCTGGTGCAGCATCGCTCCCATCAGTTCCATGACCCGTTTCCCTTCACCATAGGCGCTGCTTGGCAGCAGGGTATTGCATGCCAGTTGGGATTCGTCGGGCTGATGGCTCAGGCTGGTCGGCTGTGGTCCATAAACCGCGCCCGAGCTGATCAGCAACATACGGTGAACTCCGCAGAGTTGCGCCAGATCTAGCACCTGACGCGTGCCAAGAACGATATCGTCGAACATACGCATCGGGTTACCGTGCGCCGCCATTGAAGTTTCAGTGGCCGCATGTAATAGGAGATCAAACTTTCGTTCAGGAATATGAAAATCCCTGACATTGCCGACAATAAAACTCAGCCAGGACTGGTCTCGAAACTGAGGGTGCCGTGAAAGAAATGCTGCTGGATCACGCGAAAGCACGCAAACCTCAACGAACACGGCCTGTTCATGCAGTACACGTAACGCACTAAGCAGCCAAAGCCCAAAAAAACCTGTTCCACCAGTCATGAAAAGGCGTTTGCCTGCCAGGTCGCTCAAATCGAGGCGTGGCAAAACTGCCGCGATGCTGGCATCGAGTATGGAAACTTGACGCTGACTAAGCGCAGTCAAGGACTACACCTTGACCTGCAAGGCAGGTAACGCCCGACTCGAACCAATAATTCGTCAGGTAGTTTGGGGAGCATGTCATACAGTGGACTCGATGTCATCGTACCGTCGCTAGACAACACTGTAGATACCGCAGGCCAATTAGGTTGGTTCGGATCAACGCTAACAATCCATGCCTCCGGTCCAGGACGATTTGATAGCAATTCGCGAAGATCATTGACCCCGGTTTCGTCTACGCGGAGGAACCGGCATGGAATGTCGTATGCACTAAATAATCGTTCCCAATCAGGGAAGTCCAGGCCGGTTTGCGGGTCGCAGCCTAAATAAGCTCCATTGAAGAATTTTCTCTGCGTTGCACGTATCGAGGCGTAGCCGGCGTTTTCTAAAAGAAAAATTTTGATGGATAGTGAAAAGCGTTTGATTATTGCCAGCTCTTGAAGATTTTGAGAGAACCCTCCTTCACCTTCAGTAAGCACCACACGCCTGGAACGATCCGCAAAGGCTGCACCGATGGCGGTAGCCAATCCATAGCCCATGCTGGCATGGGCTGCGCTGGTAGTGGCTATTTGGCCGGGCGCCACCTCATAGTTCTGTAATGCGCCAGTGAACGTACCGCCACTTGAGCAAAGCGCAAGCAAGTCAGACGGCTGGGTTGCGCAAGATAGGTTTTTCAGGAAGCGGAAAGAATTGATGAATCCTGAGCCATTTGTGTTGGCCAACTCTAATGACGGGACCAATGCTCGAACATCACGTACATAGCTCCCCCATTCATCTTCGTCCTTCCACTGGAGTCCTGGAAGTAAGGCAGAAAGAGCGGCATCAGGGGATGCTAGAACCTTCCTGTAGGCAGGTGGGCCCTTGCGGTCTAACTCGGTCGGTGAGGGAAAAACATGCACCAGTTGCGCTTGTGGTGCGTACTCAAGGTAGTTAAAACCCGTCTGTTGAAGGTCGAGTTGCATACCGAATGCCAGTACTGTGTCGGCCTGCGCTACAACGAGATTCCCCGCTCTCTGACCGCCCCATGTACCTGGTCGCCCCGCAAATATCGGCGAACTTGTGGGTACGCGATCAATCGCACTTGTGGTAGTTGCTACAGGCAGGCCCAATCGTTCGAAAAATGGCAACGCCTTCCATGCAGCCTGTCTCGTAACAAGCCCTCCAAGTAAAATCAATGGCCGACGAGCGCCTTTGACCAGCTTTAACATGCTTTCAATGTCATCTTCCCGAGGCGTAATCTCCAAGCTGGGGGCAAGGTCTGCCTCATCGCAGAGGGATTCAGGGTCAACAGCAGCACCCTGCACATCAAGACATACCTCGATAACCACGGGCCCTGGATGCGGCCCTTGAGCAAGGCGGGCCAGCGATTGGAAACGAGAGCGAGAAATCGGTGCACTCAAACATTCACTCCGAACAGTAATCGGCGAACAAATCGCGCTTCCATCCACTTCCTGCACGCCACGCTGTCGTTCAGGATAGATCAACAAATCGGTGGACTTGACCTGGCCAGAAATTACCAAAAGTTCCCGGTGCTCAACATAGCATCCTGCCACTGCAGTGACAATATTGGTTAGCCCCGGCCCGGTAGTCACCAACGCAAATGCACGCTTGTTGTTATCTGTACACTGGTTGAAATGCTCAGCACAAATGCCGGCTGTCATTTCATGCACGACCGGAATACATTCGAAGCGGTTACGAAAACCATCGAGCAGGTGCATGATGCCCCCACCGGCCACAAAAAAGCAATGGGTATAACCTAACTCAACAAGCCATTGCCCGAGCAAATTTGAGTATTTCATGAAAGCTCTTCCATCCTGGCCAATAGCTGGTGAACGTCACGAACGGAGTCAACCCATATCCTCTCGCCGTACAACATGACGCAGCGCATTTTCTTGTGGTTTATCAGCCAAAAGAAAAAGTCGTATTCCAAGCTGGGGGCAAGTGTCTCCACCTGAGATCTGAACTCTGCTATGAGCATCAGAAGTTCATCCGCTTTGCCCCACAAGTCGCCTCCAAATACGTGGTGGGGATTTGCCGGAACCGGACTGCTGTAGTTCGAAATACCCCTGATTTCGTTGTTATACACGTCAACAATCAACCGCGGAAACCTGCTGGTTAGCGCGGCGGCGCTGATGTGAACCGATGTGTTTGATTCCAGGTCTTGTTTCTTGGGTTCAGAATATTCATTAAAGGAAAAAATGTCTGGATAGCCGAATTGCACTACGACCTTCTTGTCCTCAATTTCAGTCAAAGCCTTTTCGAACTTTTCAAACGTACTCGCCGGCGCGCCGCAGGCTTGTACGCGTATAGATACTGGGTAAGACAAGTCGACCAATTCTGCTTTAATCGCAGTTTCCTGTCCCGCGTCACAGAGCAAGGTAACGCTAGAAGGAAGCGTCGGGCGATGGCGTTCCAAATAGTGCAAATAATGCACAATCAAGCTTCGGCCTTCCCTGATTTTCATCAACGGCTTTGGATGTCCTTCTGCATCAATAGCAGGCCCACCGCAAAAAAGAAACAAAGGGATATTCATGGCGCGTCGACCCTTAAGGCGTCGTTGTTGAAACTGTGCAAGGTAAGACCTTGTCGCTTTTGCAGGATTTTTGCTGCGCCCTCTATGAAATCCTCTCGTCTACTTGCCAGCAGGGTGATCGATAAACCCTTTATTTTGTACAAGACCTTAATC
>JBILKC010000031.1:0-14410 GCA_044376885.1 Hylemonella sp.
CGTACCGGTTTTTTGCTTTGCGACAGCTCAAGCTGCAAGTCTCTGACGAGCTGGAAACGCAGACCGATAAGCGCGACTTTGGCAATTGGCTGCATGCCGTCCTCAAAGCGTTTCATGACCAGTTGATAAAAGCCCCTTCCCGCGATGCCGGGCAGCGGTTGACCATGATCAATGCAGCAGCCCATCAGGCCACCCTGGCGCTGGGACTCAGCGGTGCAGACTTTCTGCCCTTTGCTTCAACTTGGCCACGGGTGCGCGCCGGTTACCTGCATTGGCTGGCCGAGCATGAACGCAGCGGGGCCACCTTTGTTGAGGCAGAAACCTGGAAGCAAACTCCGCTGGGGCCAATTTCACTGGTGGGCAAGATTGACAGAATCGACCGGTTGCCCGATGGCTCGCCTTGGGTGATGGATTACAAAACCGAGTCGCGTGTGGTCACGGCTCAGCGGATCAAACCCGAAAACGAAGACACACAACTGGCTTTTTACGCCGCACTGCTACCCGACGACACCGTGTCTGCCGCCTATGTCAGCGTGACCGAGGATAGAACAACCAAAGATGCAAGCAAAAGCTATCCACAAGTTGATGTCACCGCCTTGCGCGATCAACTGTTGGCTGGCATTCAAAGCGATATGGCGCAGATTGCCAGTGGCGCGGTCATGCCGGCTCTTGGCGAAGGCAAGTCCTGTGAATTTTGTGCTGCGCGTGGTTTGTGCCGCAAGGATTTCTGGAGCGAGCCATGACGGCGGCTTACGAGTACAACGGTCAGCCGATCAGTCCCGAGGCTTTTTATGCCATTGCCTGCGATCCGCAGCGTCCTGTAGCGGTAGAGGCCTGCGCTGGTGCGGGCAAAACCTGGATGCTGGTGTCACGCATCCTGCGCGCCCTGCTTGACGGCGTGCCCGCGCATGAAATCCTGGCGATTACGTTTACCAAAAAGGCCGCCGGGGAAATGCGCGAGCGGCTCAACCAGTGGCTGCATGAGTTTTCTACGGCCGATGAGCAGACCCTTGCCAAACAGCTGCTTGCACGCGGAATTAACGATAAAAATGCCAGTAAACCCTTGCCGGAACTGATTCTCCAGCTATCAAAACTATATCAAACCACCCTGGACCAGGCACGCCCGGTCCAAATACGCACCTTTCACGGCTGGTTCTCAACCTTGCTGCGCAGCGCGCCCATCGTGGTGTTGCAACAACTGCAGTTGCCGGTGGATTACGAGTTACTGGAAGACGACAAACCCGCCAAAGCTGCCCTGTGGCCGCTTTTTTATGCCGCCCTGATGCGTGACGCACAAAGCAAGGCCGACTTCGAGGCCCTGGTGTTTGACTGGGGCCGCTCACAAACTGAAAAAGCCCTGGCTGCTGCGCTGGACAAGCATGTCGAGTTTTCATTGGCAGATGCCCAGGGTGTCCTCGCCAAGTCTGTCAAGCGGTTTGACGAGTTCGACACCGATTTTGCCGGTTTAGGCTCACCCGATGAATTTTTTGCTGCCACACCGCAGCGCTGGACAATCATGCAAGATGCGGCCAGGGCGCTGGGTCAGGCCAGTGCAAAGTCGTTTTCGGCGGCGGGCACCGAGCTGGAAATGGCGATCAGCGTCCAGGATATCAACCAGATACTGATGGTCCTGCTCAAGCTGAACAACGAACCTCGCAAATTCAGCGAAAAAATCGCCGGTCTTGCGCATGTTCGTGCCGCCCAGGACCTGGCGCTCAAGGTGGTGGCCGCCCGCCATCAACACCGCGCCTGGGATTTCCAGCAGCGGATGACTCGCCTGACGCGTGTTCTGTTGCAAGAGTTTGCTGCACTCAAGCGGTCGCGCGGCTGGGTGGACATGAACGACGTGGAGCGGGCAGCTTTTGTGCTGTTGAGCGACCCGGTGCTCAGCGGCTGGGTTCAGGAGCGTCTGGATGCCCGCGTGAGCCAGTTGTTGATTGACGAATTTCAGGACACCAACCCTTTGCAATGGCAAGCCCTGAGCGCTTGGCTGAGCGCTTACGCAGGATCGGGCGGACGGGCCCCCTGTGTTTTTCTGGTGGGCGACCCCAAACAAAGCATCTACCGGTTCCGCCGTGCCGAGCCCCAGGTGTTTGTAGCCGCCAAAAAATTTATGGTTGATGCGCTGGGCGGTGCGGTATTGAGCTGCGATCACACCCGGCGCAATTCCAGGCAGGTGATCGGTGCGGTCAACACCGTCATGACGCAGGCAGCGGTGCAGGACGGCTATAACGGTTTCAGGCTGCACACCAGCAGCTCTGATGAGGAAGGACAGGTTTGGCGCTTGCCCCAGATTCCTCGCCCCCCCCAAAAAAGCAATACACCTGACCTCCTGCACAATGAACTTCCTGCGGAACTGCCATGGCGCGACAGCCTGGTCACACCACGTGAGTTGCCCGAAGAAACCCTGAGAACCTTGGAAGCACGACAGGCCGCCCAGTGGCTGGCGCAACACCTGGCTTCTGGCCAGCGATCTGAAGCAAGGCAGTTGGAGCCCAAGGATCTGATGGTGCTGTCACGCCAGCGCGTGGGCTTGCTGCCGCTTCAGATCGAGCTACGCAAGCTTGGCATTGCAGCCCAGATTGGTGAGAAAACCGAGCTGATGGACTGCTGCGAAGTCCAGGACCTGACCGCGCTGCTGGATGTTCTGGTGTCGCCCCAGCATGACTTGTCGCTGGCGCGGGTCTTGAAGTCGCCCTTGTTTGGTCTGGGTGATGCTGAACTGGTTCATCTTGCCCTGCAGTTGCGCCAGGCACAAGTCGAGCAAGCAGCAGCCACGCAAATGCCGAGCTGGTTTGATTTGCTACAAACTCAAGAGCTACTAACCCATGATGGGCGTGGGGTTGGGGCCACTTTGTCTAGATGGAAAGGCTGGCTGGATCAACTCCCGCCCTTTGATGCGCTGCAGGCTATTTATACCGACGGCGATGTTTTGGCCCGCTTTGCCATGGCTGCACCCACCCACAACCGGGATACGGTGGTGCGCAATCTCACTGCGCTGCTGGAGGTATCCCTGCAAAACGGCGGGGGCCGCTACGCCACGCCGTATGCGTTTGTGCGGGCCCTAAACGCCGGTGGTGTCCAGGCACCAGCGGCTATGGACCCCCATGCCTTGCGCCTGCTCACCGTTCATGGTGCCAAGGGCCTGGAAGCCCAGACCGTGTTGCTGCTGGACAGCGACAGCCCCGAACGGAACACCCCGACCATGACGGTGTTGGTGGACTGGCCCGCCCATTCGGCCTGGCCGCAGAAATTTGTGTTTTTGACCAGCGAAAGCCAGCCACCGTTTTGCGTCCAGGCCGAACTGCAGGCCGAACACCAGGAGCGAGGCCGCGAGGAGCTCAATTCCCTCTATGTAGCCCTTACCCGCGCCCGGACTACCTTGGTGATCTCAAGCATAGCGCCACACCGAAAATCGGATGGCAGCTGGTGGCAGCGCTTGTTCGACTTGGCGCAAGCCCATCAAGCAATCCTCCCTGATGTGGACAACAAGCGGTTGACAGATGCGGTTGACCCACCCGCGCCAGAATTGATTGATTTGAAAGAATTGCCAATGATCCCTGAGAAACTTAAGTTTCCTGCTACAAATAATGAAGCGCCTGAGATGTTGCAAGAAGTGCCTGAGGGCGATGACACACTCGCTCGCATCGGACTGGCCATGCACCGCCTGCTGGAGTGGGGTGGCGTATCACCTAATAACACGGCGGCTGTGATGCAAGAGTTTTTGCTCAGCGCAGAGCAGGGGGGACTGGCCTCAGACATGGCACGACGCATTCTGGACGGTCAGGGAGCCTGGGCCTGGGATTCGCGTGTGGTGGGCTGGCAAGGGGTGGAAGTCGAGCTGATGTACCAGGGCGAGCCTTTGCGGCTGGACCGTTTGGTGCAACGCCAGGACGCTGGGCATGAAGGCGAATGGTGGGTTCTTGACTACAAGATGAGCGCTGCCCCGCAAGACCAGCCCGAGTTGATGGCGCAACTCACCCACTACCGGGATGCGGTGCAGCAAATTTACCCTGACGCTATGGTACGTGCGGCGTTTCTCACGCCCCAGGGCCTGATGATCGAGCTTGAGCCTGAGCAATGACTACTGAGCGTGTGCGCGTATGCGTTATTGGGGGTGGCCCGGCGGGCCTGATGGCTGCAGAAGTGATGTCTGCTGCCGGAGTGGCTGTGCACTTGTTTGACGCCATGCCCACTGTGGGGCGCAAGTTTTTACTGGCAGGCAAGGGCGGCTTGAACCTGACGCATTCTGAACCAGCAGACCGCTTTGCCGAACGCTATGGCGAGCGCCGAGCCCGTATTGAAGCGCTGCTTGAAAGCTTTAACGCGAGTGATTTGCGCGAATGGGCTGCAGGTCTGGGTATTGAGACATTTGTGGGCAGCTCCGGGCGGGTTTTTCCGAAAGATATGAAAGCTGCACCCTTGCTGCGCGCCTGGTTGCAGCGGCTACGTCGTCCCGGGGGCACGCAGGGCAAAGGTGTGGAGTTTCATATGCGCCACCGGTGGCTGGGTTGGACCCGGGGTGGCGAGGCCTTGCGTTTTGAAACGCCGGAAGGAGAGCAGCAGTTTGCATGTGATGCGCTGGTATTGGCACTGGGCGGTGGTAGTTGGGCGCGTTTGGGCAGCAATGGAGCCTGGGTGCCTTTGCTGGCGGCGCGTGGCGTGGCGGTGGCTCCCTTGCTGCCCTCCAACTGTGGCTTTGATGTGGCAGCTCAACCCAGACCGGAACACGCCTTAGCCGCACCGGCGTCGCATCAAGCATTGCCAATTCAAGTGGTGCCAAAACCTGCGCTAACGGGATGGAGCGAGTACTTTGCCAGCCGTTTTGCCGGGCAACCCTTCAAATCGGTGGCCATTTCTTGCGCTAGCGCTTCTGGCAAGCTCTTCCAGCGCAAGGGTGAATTTGTAGCGACGGCTACCGGCGTTGAAGGCAGCCTGATCTATGCCGCGTCCAGCCTGTTGCGAGATGAGATTTCCCAGCGCGGTTTTGCCACCTTGACGCTGGACCTGCTGCCCGATATGTCTGCCGACAAGGTTCTTGCCGAGGTGGCGCATCCGCGGGGCTCAAGATCTATGAGCAACCACTTGAAGAGCCGGCTGAAAATTGAGGGCATCAAGGCCGCTGTCTTGCATGAAATCTTGAACCGCAACGATTTGCAATCACCCCAAAAGCTTGCATTCGCCATCAAGGCCTTGCCCCTGCAACTGGTAGCAGCCCGCCCTATGGATGAAGCCATCAGCACCGCAGGCGGCGTTTTGTTCGAGGTCCTCAACACCGACCTGATGCTCGATGCACTGCCCGGGGTGTTTTGCGCAGGCGAAATGCTGGACTGGGAAGCACCAACCGGTGGTTACCTGCTCACGGCCTGTATGGCCAGTGGACGAAAAGCCGGTCTGGGCGTATTGGCGTATTTGGCAAAAATGGAGCCGTCCGGCAAATCTGCATTGGGCTGACAGATCTGAAGCAGAGCAACATTACGCATGAATTCAGTCAAGGCCCAGGACCCGTTTCGTAGCTCCTCATTCAATCTGGCTGTCATCATAATTTCACACAACTGACACCATATCGATACACAAAAATTTCATGATGCCTAAGTTTTAAAACGAAAGGCATTTATGAAAGTTTCGGTCATTGGTGCAGGTTATGTTGGCTTGGTGACAGCAGCGTGTCTTGCAGAGCTTGGGCATGATGTCATGTGTATGGACTCGGATTCAAAGCGTATTTCGCTGTTGCTTTCAGGCTTTTCCCCGATCTATGAGCCTGGACTTGAAGCGCTGATTCAACGCAACGCGCAAGCTCAGCGCCTGCATTTCAGTCTCAGTTTCCAGGACACGTTGGAGCAAGCAGAAATTCTGTTCATTGCAGTGGGAACTCCACCCAAGGAAGATGGTTCGGCTGATCTCGAACATGTGCTGAATGTGGCCAGCAAGGTCGGGAAACTCATGAGCCGGCCTTTGGTGGTGGTCAATAAGAGCACCGTTCCGGTGGGTACGGCCGATGCGGTGGAAGCGGCGATTCGCCTGGAGTTGATGCTAAGAAGCGTTGGCAATTTACCCTTGGCCGTGGTTTCCAATCCTGAGTTTCTGAAGGAAGGCGATGCCATCGAAGATTTCATGCGACCAGACCGGATAGTGATAGGTCTTCCCGCTGGGGATGTGGGTGAAATGGCGCGCATGTCGATGTCGCGTCTGTATGCTTCCTTGAACCGTCACCACGAACGTACGGTATGGATGGACGTTCGCAGCGCCGAACTGACCAAGTACGCGGCCAATGCCATGCTGGCCACCCGGATTTCTTTCATGAACGAAATTGCCAACCTGGCAGACGAAGTTAACGCCGATATCGATGCGATTCGCCGCGGTATCGGTAGCGACAGTCGTATTGGACCGAGCTTTTTGTACGCAGGCACCGGCTATGGCGGAAGCTGCTTTCCCAAGGATACGCGCGCGCTCATTCAAACCGCTGAACGCAATCGCACTTCCATGGAAATCGTCCAGGCTACCGAGCGGGTTAACCATGTGCAGCGTAAGCTGCTGATTCGACGCATCACAGAGCGTTTCGGCGAAAACTTGCAAGGCCATTGCTTTGCTATTTGGGGGCTTGCGTTCAAGCCCCAGACCGATGATATGCGCGAAGCCCCGAGCCGCTTGCTGATCCGCCAACTCATTGAACGCGGTGCTGAAGTTCAAGTTCATGACCCTATTGCACTTAACGCAGCCAAGCAGCTACTGGCAGAAGATCTGGCAGATCTGGAAGATGGTTACTCAAGGGTGAGGTTTTTTGAGGATGCCATGGCTGCACTGCACAGCTGCGACGCGCTGGTGGTTGTTACGGAATGGAAGCATTTTCACAATCCGGATTTTCAGGCGATGAAGCAACAGTTGCGCCAGCCCTGCATTATTGATGGACGCAACCTGTTTGACCCGCAAATGCTGCAAGACCTGGGCATTGCCTACCAGGGTGTCGGCCGGCGCAATGCACTGGCCCGCGTGGCAACCTCGGTGGGGGTTGACGCGAGTCACCAGCCTTCAGGTCTTCCCCAGATGGTTTAGACGCTTGTCAGAACTTCAACATCTGAACTCAGCTTAGTCACTGCAAGTTTTCACATCCCTCTGTGGACATTTTTCTGTCAAACAAGATTCACACAAGCTTCATATTGCCTGTCATCGAATTGCCACCAATTCCCGCTACATTTAAATCCAAGGAGATACGTAAACATGTCTGAATTTTTCAAGCAACTCTCAATCCAGCGCTGGGACGACCACCGCTACTACCATCACAGCCGCATCAACCAGTCGCTGCACTTGGTCAGTGCCGTCAGCTTTGTGGCGGCTTATGCCCTGCTGTTCAAAGACCCCGCCATGGCAGCCCTCTTGGCGTGGCTGGTTTCCATGACCAGCCGTCAAGCAGGCCATTTCTTCTTTGAACCCAAAGACTACGATGTGATCAACCAGGCCACCCATGAATACAAGGAAGAAATCAAGGTGGGCTACAACCTCAAGCGCAAAGTGGTGCTGATGGCGATCTGGGCGGCCTCACCCATTTTGTTGATGATTGATCCTAGCCTGATGGGATTTTTTGAACCCCATGAATCGCTGGGCGAGTTTGTCCGGCACACGGGTGAGTTATGGCTGATCATTGGTGCAGGGGGTCTCCTGTTCAGAACCATCCACCTGTTTTTTATCAAGGATGTCATGTCAGGGCTGGTCTGGATGACCAAAATTCTGACCGACCCGTTCCACGACATCAAACTCTATTACAAAGCTCCGTTTGCCTTGATGCGGGGGGAGTTGATCGACCCGCACCACAGCACTGATCATGCTTGAGCCAGGGTTATTCTTTTAATTGTTTTCCTCATTCAGAGATGATCAAAGCTTGGCTTTGATCATCTCCATCAAGATGCGGCGCTTGATCGATTGATTGGTCAGCGCAGGCGATTTCCACCACCAGCCGTCACGTTGCATATTTTTTGCTGCTTGCACAAAGCATCGAGCGACTTGGGAAAAGTCCTCGTCGGTGTAATTCAAGCTAAAAATGATTCGCCCGGTTCCTACCCAACTCAAGGCCAAACCCTCCAGACGCAAATAGTGCTGAAACAACCAGTTGTAACAGGCTGGCTGGGTATAGAGCACGGTCCAGATCGAAGACAGATGAGCCACCTGAACCGGTACTTGAGCTTCCAGCAACTGCGCGTTGAGCTGTTGCGCGCGTTGATCCCAGACTTCGTCCAGATTTTGATAAATCGTTGCGATAGGTGCACTGTCAATTCTCTTGAGAAAAACATTCATGGCACCCATGACATAGGGGTGGGAATTGAAAGTACCCCTGGCAAAACAGATATCGGCAGGCACATCTTCGCGGTAACGCTTCATCCAGGCGCTCTTGCCACACACCACACCGATGGGCAAACCGCCGCCCAGGGTTTTTCCATAGGTCACAAGATCGGCCTTGACACCAAAATATTCCTGCGCACCCGATTTGGCCAGTCTGAAACCCACGAACACCTCGTCAAAAATCAGGGCGATGCCTTTGTCATCGCAGATTTTTCTCAAAGTTTTCAACCAGTCTGTATAGGCAGCTCTGGAAAAATGCGCTTTTCTGGAACTGTCAAGCAGGGAGGAGTCGCTGGGCGCCGCTGCATTCGGATGCAAAGCCTGCAAGGGGTTGACAAGAATGCAGGCGATGTCATGTCGGTTTCTCAGGACACGCAAGGTGGCCTCACTCATTTCAGACAAGGTCAAGGTGGCTTGGGCCGCAATCGGGTTGCCAATGCCAGGCTGAACATCG
Organism: Hylemonella sp.; assembly: GCA_044376885.1. Classification (GTDB taxonomy): domain Bacteria; phylum Pseudomonadota; class Gammaproteobacteria; order Burkholderiales; family Burkholderiaceae_C; genus JBEIGE01. Next base: position 8,789 of record JBILKC010000031.1, read on the forward strand.
CCCCACCAACCATGGTAAGAACCACAGAAGCGCACCACTTTGTTGCGCCCGGTGTGGTAGCGGGCCAACCGCACCGCTTGCATCACAGCCTCTGTACCCGACATGTGAAACGTGACCTCGTCCATTCCGGAAATGGTTTTCAGACGCGCGACGTTGTCGCTGACCACCGGGTGGTAGGCACCGAGCACAGGACCGAGCGCGCGAACCAACTCTGCCCCCTCGTCTATGCACGCTTTGTAAAAATCATTGCCAAACAAATTCACCCCATAAGAGCCGGTGAGATCAAAAAAAACATTGCCATCAAGATCGGTGAGCGTGACGCCCGCGCTCGAACGGACAAAACTGGCAATCTTGAGACCTTTGCTGGCGAGCTTGCGAAACTGAAAGGGCACGCGGTAGGCGCTGACAAACTGCAAGTCAGACATGCCCGAGACAACGCCTGCGGTTTCCTGCAAACTTTTGGGATACCGACTCTGATAGGCTTGAACCAACTGTTTAAATGCCAAGGCCCGTTGTTGAACAACGTTATCAGGCGCACCATCCACCCCAAAAGCCTGTTCTTCCCCATAGCTGTAGCTTGGCAACAAGGCGGCAATTCTTCGGGAAATTCGGGGATGACCTGCCAAGGACCGGTGTTTGGCCAGCGAGAGTTCGAGGCGGTTTTTGGCACGCCGCGCACCCAACAGCAGAGCGCCGCCGCCCAAACCAATAAGAGCCAACGTATGGAGTTCAATAGTTTCATTCATCTGACAGGACCATTCATGAGATACAAAATTTGCGGGCTTCTGATATGAGCATGCGTCAACACCTACTGAACTTGCTCAAACAGGAGGATCTGAACTTTCTTCTGACCAACCGGCTTCCACGCCGTTACCTGACGCTGCTGATGGGACGCATCAGCAAGATGGAACAGCCCTGGGTGCGGGATCTGTCGATTGGTCTGTGGAAGTTTTTTTCGGATCTGGACCTGAGTGAAGCCAAAAAGCAGAGCTTCAAAAGCATGCACGACTGCTTTACCCGAGAACTCAAGGACGGCGCTCGCACCATTGACGCCAACCCCAATGTGTTGTCCAGTCCTGTGGATGCCATTGTTGGAGCCAACGGCGCTATCCACGACAACCAGGCGTTTCAGGCCAAAGGTTTTCCTTACTTGCTGCAAGACCTGCTCGGCACTGATGAAAACCTGGAGGAGTGGAAAAATGGGAGTTTTGTCACCTTGCGCCTGACCTCGAGCATGTACCACCGCTTGCACGCGCCTTACGACTGCACCGTGGAGAAAGTTCGTTACTTTTCCGGGGACACCTGGAACGTCAATCCGATCGCGCTCAAACGCATAGAAAAACTGTTTTGCAAAAATGAGCGGGCCTACATCAGAACCCGCCTGAATGGTTCGGGCTCGCTGGCAAATCAAAGAATTGCCATCATTCCGGTGGCCGCGATCTTGGTGGCCAGCATTCGACTGCATTTTCTCAATGTGCTGTTTCATCTTCAATACAAAGGTGAAAAGGTGATAGCCTGTCAGGCGGACTTGAACAAGGGGCAGGAAATGGGCTGGTTTGAGCATGGCTCGACCGTTATTGTGCTGACCCCCCCCGGCTTTGCCCTGAATGAAGCATTGAAAGAAGGCTCCCATGTCCGTATGGGCCAAGCCCTTATGCATTGGGCAGGCTGATGGCCGATGCAGCAGCTTGACCTGGAGCGTCTGCAAAAGAGTGACCATGGCGAATCAGGACGGCGTTCAGGGTCTGAATAAAACTGTCATAGATAGCGTTCCAGCCCAAATGGGCAACGCTTTGTGGCGCAGATTGTCTGAGCCGGTTTCGCAGCGTGGCATTGCCAGCAAGTTCAACCGCAGCTTGAACGAACTGAATTTCCTCACCTGGCACGACCAACAAGCCGTTCTTGCCATGCGCAATCAATTCCTTGGCTGCTGCATTGGCATACGACAGTACTGCCAAGCCGCTGGCCAAAGCCTCAGGAACCACATTTCCAAAGGTTTCAGTCAAGCTGGGGAAAATAAACAGGTCGGCTGAGGCGTAGTGCGTCGCGAGATCCAGATTTTTCTGCACTCCCGCAAAAATAGCGCTTGGACATGCCTCTTGCAGTGGCTTTCGCAATGGGCCATCACCCACAAATACCAGTTTCGCGCCTGGATGTTTAGCCACGATGGCCTGGTATGCGGCAAGCAAGAGGTTGACGTTTTTTTCTTTGGCCAGACGACCTACCAACAAAACAACCAGATCATCGGGCCCAGCGCCCCAGGATTGGCGTAAGGTATTACTTCTTCTCTCAGGCGTGAATTGCTCTATGGCCACTCCCCGGGACAAAAGCGTGACATTGTGGTAACCGCGGGACCGCAACTCATCCATCATGGCTTGGGTCGGCACCATGGTGGCGAGGGTTCGGTTGTGCAGTTTGCGCAAGTAACCATCAATTGGCGCTTTGAGCAAGCCCATGCCGTAGTGCCTGGAGTAGCTGTGAAAGTTGGTATGAAATGAACTGGTCACAGGCAAATGGAGCTTGCGGGCTGCCGCAACCGCCGACCATCCCAAGGGGCCTTCGGTCGCCACATGCACTACATCGGGGCGGGATTCTCCCCAAAGCTTGAGTAAACGACTCTTGGCTGGCAGACCAAACCGCAACTCGCCATAGGAGGGCAGGGGTACTCCGGTTGAGAGCACCTGATCAAAAGCTTCATGGTGGCCCTGGCCGGTTTCTTTGGCCTGGCGTGGTCGCACCACCTGAACGACATGGCCGCGTTGTGTCAAACCATTGACAATACGACCCAGGGTCATTGCCACCCCGTTCACTTCAGGCGGGAAGGTCTCTGTGACGACCGAAATCCTTAGATTGGCAGGTGACGCCGCAAAGAACTCGATGAGGATATCTTGGTTTGAGTTCACGCGGTTAAGGGTATTTGACCAACGTAACAGTTTGATGATGTTTTTTTGACAGTTACAAGACAATTAACAGTTTTGATCTTGAAAAGTGTCCATTAAATGGTGACCGTCTGGACCCTTCGGGCATTCAGATAGATGCCTGCCATACCCAAGATCACAAGAACTGAAAACCCTGAGATCAAGACATGCAATGGAATGGCTGCAGCAGTGGCGGCTGAATACAGCGCCAACATCAACAACATGCCTGCATTTTCATTAAAACCCTGCACGGCGATCGAGCGCCCGGCTGTCAACAGCGTACAACCCCGGTGTTGTAGCAAGGCATTCATGGGAACCAAAAAAAACCCAGCCAACATGCCGACAAAGATGACCAAAACGACAGCCCAAACAATTGCTTGTACCGCCAGCATCAGGGGAAGCAGGATGCCGATCACAATGCCCAGAGGAATAAGCTGGGTGGCTTGACTGAGCAGCACCCAACGGCTGGCCAGCATGGCACCGACAATGACCCCCGCCGCTGTCAAACCTTGCAAATAGGCGGCCTGCGTCAGCGTCAATCCCAGGTATTCATCGGCCCAACGAAGAACAATTAACTGCAGGGTGGCACCAACGCCCCAAAGCAAAGTCGTGACTTGCATGGACAGAGATCCCAAAGGGTCTTGCCACAACTTTTGGTTGTCTCTGAAGAAATGTTTAACCTGCAAGACCGGGCTCAATGATCGGCGCGGATAACGCGCACCACTGTCGGCCACCCAAATGCTCAAAATACTGGCCATCATGTTCAAAAAAAGCAGGCTAAGCATGCCTGCCATCAAGGCTGTAGGCACCAGCGTCCAGGCTTGCAAGGAAAAGGTGGCGCCTGGCTCCAGCATAGCCGGACTGACAAGAAAGCCACCCAACGCAGTTCCCAGAATGATTGAACAAACCGTGGCACCTTCAAACAAACCGTTGGCCTGGACCAAGCCTTTGGCGGGTACCAACTCCGTGATCAGGCCGTACTTGGCCGGCGCATAAATGGCTGCTCCCAGCCCAGCGAGTCCGATGGCCAACAAAGGCTCTGCCCCCAGAATTAAAAGCACAACGGCGCAGACTTTGAGCGCGTTGGCTGCAACCATCACTCTGCCCTTGGGAAAGGCATCTGCCAGCGGACCCACAAAAGGGGCCAGAAGAACATAAAAAAGAGTGAAGCACAGCTTCAGGAGCGGTATGAGCCAATCCGGGCCTGCCAGTTCAAACACCCGGGCAATGGCAATGATCAGGAAAGCGCTGTCTGCCAAGGCTGAAATGGCTTGAACAAGCAGCAACAAATAGAAAGGACGCGGCATTCCAGCTTTCGGTCCACCCAAAGGGGCAGCTGGTGCACTTTAAGTCTGTGCTGTGACGACTGTGTGTCAGCTTTTCATAAAGCCCGCGATCGGCTCGTTTGTCATTTATTGCGCGTGTTGTTAAACGCGATCCAGCCAGCCACCAAAGTAATGAGGGTAATCAGCGATACGACCAGCCAGAAACCCCAGGGATGCTCAGCCAGCGGGATGCCCCCCACATTCATGCCGAACATGCCGGTCATGATGTTGATCGGCAGTGCCAGCACGGTGACAATGGTCAATACAAAAAGGCTGCGATTGTTGGCTTCGGCCACTCGCCCGGCAATTTCCTCCTGGAGCAGCTTGATGCGTTCTTGCAGTGCCGTCATGTCGCTCAGGGTGACGTTGAACTCCTCAGTGGATTGACGCAAATCTTCCACATCATCCTGCTGCATCCATGCTGGCGGACTTTTCAATAGACGAAACATGGCGGCAGGTTCTGGTGCCAGCAAACGTTGCAGTCGCACCAGAAGGCGGCGCAGCGAACCCAGACTCGCCCGCTTGGTTTCCAGCTTGCCCGCCAACAGCTTGTCCTCTATCTCATCCACGCGTGCACTGGTCCCTCGAACGATGTTGACCAGCACATCGCCTTGGTCATGCATGAGGTGCACCAGCAAATCGATAGAAGAGCGCAATCTGGCTCCTTTTTTGACAGCGTCTCGCAGCCGGTCGATCGAGCGTAAGGGCTGCAAGCGGGCACTGACCACGAGATGCGGACCGACCGAGAGCCACAGCGTGGAGATATCGGATGGCTCAAAGTCAAAGTCGTAGTGAACGTCATTGACCACGGCCACCAGCGTGTCGTCGTCCAGCTCGACACGGGTTGAACGAGACCCATCGTTAATGGATTCGGTAAAGAGTTGCGACAGCGGTAGATTCTGATGTAACCATTTCTCGGTAGAGGCTTGGGACAAATTGAAATGCAACCAGACAAACCCCGAGGTTTCAGGCGTATCAGAACCGGCAATCCATGCCAGGGCCGAGCGTGTGTCCATAGCCAGCCCGCTGCCATCAGGACCAAACAGAAAGCCGCAAATCAGACCGGATGGATCTGTGCCGAAAGTGGGGTTTTGTAATGTTGTCATGGAGAACTTCAGCCCGGCTCTTACAAAGAAGGGTGATAAGTTTTGCTTACGGAAATCATTATCTACTTACAGCAAGTCGGTTTGGGTTCATAGCAATAACAAGTTTTGAAATGTCCACCATAGAATCGTCCGCTCCACCAAACCCGTTTAAAACCAGCAAGGAACAATCATGAACAAAGATGCATTTGAAAAAGGACTGAAAACCCGCCGTGAAGTGCTGGGTGCCGACTACGTGGACGCCTCCATCAAGAACGCGGACGATTTCAACCGACC
>JBILKC010000257.1:0-4414 GCA_044376885.1 Hylemonella sp.
TAATTGTTGTCATTGCGGTGGTGACGATCTATACAGCGGGGGCGGCGACGGCATTTTTGGCTCCAGCCGGTAGTGCGGCAGCAGGTGCTGCAACAACATTCGGTGCCACTATGTCACTCGGAGCAAGTGCCATGGCCGGTGGTGCCATGGTTGGCACAGTGAGTGCCACAGCTCTGGGGGCAACCATGGGCGGAATGATGGCGGGGGCGGCAATTGGTGCTGCTGTTGGCTCTATCGCAGGTCAAGGCGTGGCTATGGCTGCGGGAATGCAAAAAGAGTTCAATTGGAACCAAGTGGGATTGAGTGCTTTGTCAGCGGGTCTGACTGCAGGGATAGGAAGCTACTTTGGCCCTACAACTAACGCTTGGGAGCTTGCGGGTCGTGCAGCGCTGAGCACGGGGCTATCGCAAGGTATAGGAGACCAACTTGGCATGGGTGTGAAATTTAGCTGGACAAATGTTGCCTTGGCGGCGGTAAGTTCAGGCATGAACTCTGCGATGAAGATGTACTCCCCATTCAAAGCGAATGACTTATTCAATAACTCGATCAACGGTTTTGCCAGCGGCATGACCATGAACGCCCTGCGCGGCGGCAAGATGACGGCTGCGCAGGTGGCTACCGATGCGTTTGGCAATGCATTGGCTGAGTCCATCAAGGACAACATGAGCAAGCCCTCTCAGCAAGAAGACGTGCTGGGTGACTTCATCCAAGAAAAGTTGGCTGCGCAGCAGCAGCGTGAGCAATCGGCGGCTATGCATGACTTGACCCGTGGGGATGGTGGTGCACCAGGTATGGATGGGGGTATGGGCATCACCCTAGGCGGTGGCAATGGGCCGGGTATACGTTATGGTGGGTTGCAGGCTAGGCAGTTGGTCGAAGATGAGCAACTGGTGGCTAATGGTGGGGGCGGTTATTACGACGATTCTGACGCGCGAATTACGACGCCTGGCAACGCAGAGAAATTGCAAGCCGATATCAACGCTATTAATGAACGGGCGCAGCAAAAAGCGTTGGTGCAGTCAAATGCAATGGCACGCGACGACAACGATGACGGTACGGAGCTTCGCCGTCTCGCGCTGTATTCACCTGACGGGCAACAGCGGGAAGCTAACCGATCTTCAGAGGAGACGGCTGGAGAAGTCTTCGCGAAAGAGGCGTTTAGGGCTGGTCTAGACAATCGGTATCGAAGATTGGCGCAAAGTACTGGTGAGACAGATAAGCCAGGAAAATTCGCACGAGAAATAAAAGATATCATTGTCTCTGCTGGCACGGGTTACGAAAATGATGCGGGTGCCCAAGTGGTAGCTATGTATTCTGAAAAGCTGGATGCCCTAATCCAGAAAGGGCCAGGTCAATCTGTATTTGGATCGGAACACGGCGATGGTTTTCTCGACAATAGCTTGGTAAAGCTAAGGTTGCCAGAGGCGGCGTTCTGGGTAAACAATCGACAGCGGAACGAAACATTTCACAGTTACGATTTGATAACAAACATAGGCCCTAGTGGCCCTCGCGTAAATCTTGAGTATGTGCAGGACGGATTGTTACGCAATGCATACTCTTATCCTGGCTTCAAAATGGGGCCAGTTAGCAATGCCATGAATGGTGGAGATCGGCTGGTGTTTGTGACAGCTCCAAATGAAAAATGGCTTAATGATCCAAGCACGTATGTGGCTCCAATTGGAATAATTCAACAAGCCGCAGTTCCTGGCGGGGTTCTAAATATAACAACTGAAGATCACGGCGTTTACAAAGGGACGATACGTCGGACCGCTTTTGAATACGAGGGAAATATATTTATCCATACGCAAGGAGTCGGGATAAACAAGGCCTTTAACATGCCAGATAATCCTATTTCCCGTCCTATATTCAAATTTGCAGCCGTGCAAAATGATTCAGCGGGAGCAATGGCATTCCGTGCGCTTGACCAGAAGATTTTTCAAGCTGCAGAAGCACGCAGAACGGCAAGAAACTAAATTCGAGTATGCAGATGTTCTTGAATTTTCTCAGGTGCTTAATGCTTGTGTTGTTCGGAAATACGACCCTTGCATTGGGTGCTCCATCCGAAAAACCTGGATACCCATCCACAGCCAACTTTGCTAGCGGTATGACAAATATTCAATATTCCCCAAAAACACTGTTACAAGAAAAGGTTGATAAGGCAATCGGTCTTATAGACACCAGAATATCGGTTCTAGAAGGCATTCGTTTGTTGCAGGATGCATCCCGCGAGGGGAGTGATGAGGCTAGGTACACGCTAGGGTGGTTGTACATGCAAGATGCTGTTTTCCCTAAGAACTATGACATAGCGTTTGAGTACTTAAGCAAGATTCATGGAGACTACAAGACTGCAGCGAAAATCCTTATCGGTGTGATATATGCTGAGGGCTCGGAAAAAATCGTAGTCGACCGAAATAAAGCCGGAATTATTTTTAATGAAGTAGCTCGTAGTCTCAATGATGAGATGAAGATTTTCCAGTTATCGGAACCTCGCACTGAACGTGATGTTAAGAGTAGACAAAGATGGCAAGAAAACGGAGCAGTCTTATCGGGTTTCGCTAGGGAATACGGGATAACTATTAATGCGGGTATTGGAAAAGAAAATAAAGGCGAAAACAACCCAGCCAGCCGCTAAAGCTGTGGGGTTGCCGGTGTTTTCTTTTTTAGTCGCTGGTGGTCAGCCTTGTGTCTTACGCTGCCCCACCTTGATAGCCTTCACCGCGTTGGCACTTCCTTTGGGCTTGTCGTTCTCCAGCGGTAAAAACCCGATAGAGCGCTTGGATGGTGGTGGCTCCGGTGGTGTCACCTTGTCAGCCAACTCGCGCAGCGTCTCAAACACCTGGCGCAACTGATTTCGCGTATTGCGGCTAAAGGTATCGTGGGAAAGTTCTAGCCGCTCGGTGGAGAGTTCCAGCTCAGTGAACCGCTTGGCCAAGTCCGCATGGATGCTGCTGGCCTGTCGCAACTGCACAAACGCCCGCACCACCTAAATCCCCATCTCCACCGCCTGAGCGAAGGCCAATACATTGGCCAGCGCCACCGCGCCGTATTCGGTGAACGCAAACGGCAGAGCCTTAGAAAATTTGTAAGCGTCCAGTGAACTCACGTTGACCGCCGCTGATGATCCTGTCTGACGATCAGATGTCAGAGTGCTGCCAGCGGTGCGGCAAGAGCTCGTCGATGCGGCAGGCCTTGTGCATGGGCAGCCGGGTGAGCACATCCTTGAGATGAGCATATGGGTCTTGCCCGTTCATACGCGCTGACTGGATCAGGCTCATGACGGCGGCCGCCCGCTGGACCGCGCGCAGGCTGCCGGCAAACAGGCAGTTGTTGCGGTCGATGGCAATGGGACGGATCTGGTTCTCAGTCCAGTTGTTGTCCACGGGCAGTTCCCTGTCACCCGCGAATCGGGTTAGCGCCACCCAGCGCCACAGGCTGTAGTCCAGCGCCTTGGCCGTCGCTGATCCGTCGGGTAACTGGCGCCTTTGCAGCGTCATCCATTCATGCAGGGCGAACTCGGCGATCTGGCTCTGGTTGGCTGCATGTAGGTCGAAGAACTTGCGCAGCGCGTGGGCCAGGCACCCCACCTCTGTCACGCCGCTAGCGACCCGGGCGTTCTCGGCCACGTCTTCGCCCACACGCTTCATCTGTCAACCGCATGAGCAGGTGGTGGGCGCGGGTTCGTGGCAGATCTCGCGGTGCGGCAAATGGGCCGGCAGGATCAGCCGCTTGGCTTGTTTCTTCTCGGGGGTGGCCGATGTTTGCGTCTGCGCCAGTGCATCGATCTCGCTGGCCACGGCCGCCAGGTCGGCTTCGGTCTCGTCTTCGAGCAGGCTCTTCTGTTCAGGGTTGAGGCGCTCGGACTGCGCCGTAAACTTCATGCGCTTCAAGTGCGCATTCTCGTGCGTGAGCTTGTCGATGATGGCCTGCTTGAAGGCCAGATCCTGGTCCTTGGCCGCAGTTGCTTGCAACATGGAGGGCAACGCAGCGTGCAGTTGCTCTGCACGCAGGCTATCCAGCGATTGCGGCTCGACCAGCTTGGCGTGCTGAAGGCATTTGTTAGCCAAAGGCCGCGCGATTTTTCTCCTTCAAAGTTTCCGCTTTCCCAGAAAAAACCCAGTCCCGCATGTAGTCAAACTTGGCAGGCAGTTGCTGCAGGCAGTCTGGCTGGCGCGCGTAGCAGGCGTAAGTTTCGGCAAAGTCCTCGCTTGCATTCAGTGCCCCATAGCGGGTAATGCACTGGGAGCCCGGAAAAATCTCGGTCACCCAGCGTTTTTTGACACGGCTGTTGAGCGCCAGAAAAAATACGAAATGCCCGATTTCGTGGTGCAGCACGTGCAAAAGCAAATCTAAGGAATCAATTTCATACAAAACAATGCGCCGCTCTTTTTGTTGAAATTCGCCTTTGCGATGCCCA
>JBILKC010000258.1:0-4392 GCA_044376885.1 Hylemonella sp.
GCCTTGGTGAGCATGCTCGACGATAAAGGCCGGCCTTGCGAGACCGAGCGCGTGTATGTCATGCCGCCTGGCAGCCAGATCGGGCCCATCACGGCCGCACAACGCCAGAGCCTGATGAGCAACTCATTGGTGGCCGGTGTGTATGAAACAGTGGTGGACCGCGAATCTGCCTATGAAAAAATTCAAGGGCGAACCCAGGCAGTTGCCAAAGCAGGAATCGGGCGCGGCCAGGCGGGTACCAGCGCGGAGTCCCCGGCTTCTGGTGGCTTGCTGGGCGGGTTGAATGATGTGCTGTTTGGCACCACCGGCCCGCGCGGCGCCAAGCACGATGGCTTGGCCCAAAGCATGGCCAAGTCGGCCGTTCGCAGCATTGGATCTGCGGTGGGTCGGGAGATCATTCGAGGTGTTCTGGGTAGCCTGATGGGCGGGAAACGGCGGTGATCGCCCCCGCCCCCATAGCCCAACGCGTGTTTGTTCTCGGTGCCACTGGCACCATCGGGCGTGCCACCGTTCGGGCACTGATCCGGCGCGGTCATGAGGTGGTGTGTTTTGTCAGGCCAGGTCTTGAATCCGCCGGGGTAGCCCAGGCTCAGGACGATATCAAGATGTTTGGTGGCGCCAGCGTTCGGCGCGGCCATGTGACCGACCCGCAATCACTGTCCCTGGATGGTTTCCGGGGTGAGCATTTTGATGCCCTGGTGTCCTGCATGGCTTCTCGCACCGGAACCCCCAAAGATGCCTGGGCTATAGACCACCAGGCTCATGTCCATGCACTTCATGCTGCACAGCAAGCCGGTGTATCCCATGTGGTGCTTCTGTCAGCCATTTGTGTACAAAAACCCCTGCTGGCTTTTCAGCATGCCAAGTTGGCGTTTGAGAAGACGCTGATCGAATCGGGCTTGACCTATTCCATCGTGCGGGCCACCGCGTTTTTCAAGTCCTTGTCAGGGCAGGTTGAACGCACAAGAAAAGGCAAGCCGTTTTTGATCTTCGGCGACGGCACACTCACCGCGTGCAAACCCATCAGCGATGACGATCTGGGCGACTATCTGGCGGGCTGCCTGGACACCCCAGAGCGGCACAACCGCATTTTGCCCATCGGTGGCCCCGGCCCGGCCATCACCCCGCGCCAGCAGGGCGAGGCGCTGTTTGCCCTGCTGGGTCGCAGGCCGCGCTTCAAGAAAGTACCTGTGGCTTTGCTGGACGTGATTATTCGCGTGCTCGATACCTTGGGCAAGCTTGTCCCCAAGCTGGCCGAAAAAGCCGAACTGGCACGTATCGGCCGCTACTACGCCACAGAGTCCATGCTGGTGTTCAACACCACAACCGGTCAATACGATGCCGATGCCACCCCCTCCAGTGGCAGCGAAACGCTGTTTGATTTTTATGAAAAACTGGTCAAGGGCGAGGCGCGCGTAGACCGCGGCGATCACGCGGTTTTCTAGGCCCAGGCACAAATGCCGCAAAAATCAGCGGCGTCGGGCAGAAAGCACACCGCCCAAGTCAGACACCAAGCCCAGCACCTTGTTCAGCCGTCCGGACTCACTGACCTCGACCGTGAAGGTCATCCAGGCCGTGCCTTTGACTGATTGGGTTTGAACCTCGATCACATTCATTTTTTCCTTGGTGAACACCTCGGAAATATCGCGTAACAAGCCCTGGCGGTCATTGGCCTGAACCGATACATCCACCGGATAAACCGGGGCCTCTTTGCCATTGGCGCTGCCCCACTGAACCTCGATCAGACGGTCGCCACTTCGCTCGACCATATTGCGCAGATTGGAACAGTCCACCCGATGAATGCTCACACCCTTGCCCTTGGTGACGAAGCCGCTGATCAGGTCTGGCGGTGCCGGTTTGCAGCATTTGGCCAGCTGCGTCATCAACGAGTCCAGGCCCACGACCAGCACGCCACCCTTACCGAAATGACCGTGCTCACGGGCTTTCTTGAGCAAGGGCTCATCATCGGCTTGAGCGGGTTCGGGTGGTCGCAGCAGAATTTCGATGTTGCGCAAGGAAAATTCGTCTTTGCCCACCACCTCAAACAGCGCTTCAGCCGAGTTAAAGCCCAGTTGGCTGGCCAGATCGACCAGTTTCATGGCGGTTCTGCCCTCACGCTGCAGCAGTTTTTCAACCGCTTCGCGGCCTTTGGCCACTGTTTCATCCATCGCCAGGGCATTGAACCAGGCGCGCACTTTGGTGCGGGCCCGGTGGCTGACCAAATAGCCCAGTTCCGGGTTGAGCCAGTCACGCGAGGGCCCGCCCTCCTTGGCGGCCACCACCTCCACCGTCTGGCCATTTTTGAGTGGGGTGTTGAGAGGCACCATGGCACCGTCCACCCGCGCGCCCCGGCAGCGGTGCCCCAGGCTGGTGTGAACACTGTAAGCAAAGTCAACGGTGGTTGCGCCCCTGGGCAGCTCCATGATGGCGGCATCCGGGGTCAGCACGTAAATGCGGTCATCCAGCACCGTTTGGGCACTTGCGTCCTGCACCTTGGCAGCTGCGGGGTCAGACGCGGGTTGACCTGATAAATCCCGCTCCCAGGCCAACAGTTGGCGCAGCACGGCAATCTTGGCGTCATACTCGCCGCTGGCAGACACGCCTGAATAACCTTTGGAGCCCGCCTCCTTGTAGGCCCAGTGGGCGGCTACGCCATGCTCGGCATGGTCATGCATGGCCTGCGTGCGAATCTGGATTTCTATTGGTTGGCCCGCGCTGTTGCGCACGATGGTGTGCAAAGACTGGTAGCCATTGCTTTTGGGCTTGGCAATATAGTCGTCAAACTCCTCCGTAATCGGTACAAACTGGCTGTGTACCCAGCTCAATGCGGCATAACAATCGGGAACGGAATGGACAACAATGCGCAGCGCCCGAATGTCGTACACCTGATCAAAGCCCAAAGATTTCCCACGCATTTTCTTGAAGATGCTGTAGATGTGCTTGGGGCGACCCTGCACCTGCGCCTTGATGCCCAAATCGCGCAGTTGGGCACTGAGCTGGTCACGCACATGCGCCACATACAGCTCGCGTTCGGTGCGTTTTTCATCCAACAGACTGGCAATCTGACGGTAGGTTTCGGGCTGCAGAAAACGGAACGACAGATCTTCCATTTCCCACTTGATTTCCCAAATTCCCAGACGGTTAGCCAAAGGGGCAAACACATGGAGCGACTCTGCCGCCAGCCCGGGGGGTACATCGAGCTTGCTGGCCGCAAAGTGGCGCAAGGTTTGCAGGCGTGAGGCCAGACGCAGCATCACCACCCGCAGATCCCGGGAAAAGGCCAACAGCATTTTGCGCACATTCTCAGTCTGAACCACGGCTGTTTGCGCCATTGGCACGGCGGTGCCCGAACGTGCCGCAGCCAGCTGGGCTGTGCGCGCCTGTTGCTGGACGCGCACCAGCTTGGTGGTTTCCAGCGCCAGGTCGGCAAAATTCTCACCAAAAGCCTTGAGGATCACCTCGTGAGGCTTGTTCAGGTGGTCACAGGCGTAAACCAGGTAGCTGGCCGCCTGCATGGCTTCAGAACCGCCAATCGTTTTGAGGATATTGCAGACAGCGTCTGCATGGGCCAGGGTGTTCTCTCCGGTGTAGAGAGTCTCACCGGCCAGCAGGGGTTCGGCAAACGCGCGTGCGCGCTCCAGGGCGTGGGTGGTGTCGGTTGAACCTGCGGTCAGGCCGATTACGTCGGCTCGCGACGATGGCGGGGGTGGGCTTTCGGCCTGACTTTTCATGCAGTTTTCAAGGCTCCGAGAGCAGAAAATCGGTTACCGCCTTGACCTGATCGTCCGGTACAAAAGTTGGTGCATGACCCACACCATCAAATTCCACCAGTCGGGCCTGTGGCCCGCGCTGGGTCATGGCCAGCGCAGTTGTCGAAGAGAGCAAATCCGATTGCGCACCCCGGGTCAGCAGCGTGCGCGACTTGATCGCATCGTAAAGATGCCACAAGGTAGCCTCAGATGCCGCCGCGTCCTCGGGTCTGACGGAACGAAAAGGAAGCGCAATGGACGGGTCGTAGTGCAGCACATAACCAGTGCCGTTGTCTGCGGGCTTGACCATGGGCCGAGACAGCGACAGCCATTGCGCCGGTGTGTGCGGGCCGAAGGTGGCAGAGATATTGCGCAGCATGTCGCTAGCCTGCTCGACCGATTCAAACCGCACGGGCATGCCCAGGTAAGTGCCGATGCGCTTTAAAGCCGACCACTCGATCACTGGGCCCACATCATTGAGCACCAGGCGACGGACATGGGTCCCCATGCCTGGGAGCTTGTGTTCTGCACTCAAACCCTGCTGGCCACACACACCAATACCAATCAGGCCGCCCATGCTGGTGCCCACCCAGTCCAGCGTGGCAGGTGCCAGGACATTGATCAATGCCAGCATGTCCGCTGC
>JBILKC010000259.1:0-4327 GCA_044376885.1 Hylemonella sp.
CCAACGATCATGCCGCATCCGCTGGCCTATGTTTTCAAAAAAGAGCTGCTCTACGTTCCTTTTTTCGGTTGGGCCATGGGCCGTCTGGACATGATTCACATTGACCGGTCACAAGGCAATAAGGCTTTTGGCAAGGTCGTAAGCCAAGGCAAAACCTTGTTGGGCCGAGGCGTCTGGATCATCATGTTTCCTGAGGGCACCCGCATTCCCCGGGGACAGCAGGGTGTGTATAAGACCGGTGGTACCCGCCTGGCGATTGAGACCGGTGCGCCAGTGATTCCGATAGCGGTGACATCAGCCAAGTGCTGGCCCAGAAAAGCGTTTGTCAAACGACCGGGCATTGTGGATGTGTCGATAGGAAAACCGATTGCCAGCGAAGGCCGTGAGGCTGGTGAGCTGATGCGTGAAGTTGAGTCTTGGATAGAGGCAGAAATGCGCCGCTTAGACCCGGACGCTTACCACTAGCGGCCATGCGCAGCCCGCTCCAGTTCGCCTTGGACTTTTTTGACGCAGCGCCAGTAGCGACCTTGCAGGTTGAAGCCGAACCGCTTAGACCTGGTACAAACCAGCTTTACCGCCATCCACGGGCCACGCGTGAAACCAGCCTCTCGGATGTCAGGGTCGCTTATGAGTTCAAACGTGGCAAGCGGCGCACCATCGGCTTTGTGGTGGGACCGGACGGTCTGGTGGTCAGTGCACCCAAGTGGGTGCCCCTGTATGAGGTGGAAGCTGCCTTGCAGGAAAAATCAGACTGGATTGTGCGTAAGCTCAATGAAACGCGCCAACGCCATGAACGGCTTGAGGCCACCCGAATTGACTGGCGAAATGGTGCGAGCTTTCCTTTTTTGGGGCAGCAGGTGATCGTCGTGATTGATCCTGCCCATGACTTCAGTACCTCCGGAGGTGGGCTGAAGTTGCGCGGAGTGGATTTCGAGCCTAGTGATTTACCTGATGCAGGTGATAGCACGGGCGGTTTGAGCCTGCATATCGGGCTTGCGCACACCGCGTCGTCCGAACAAATTCGGGATGCGGTTCAGGCCTGGTTGATGCGACAGGCCAAGCGCCATTTCACATCACGACTTGACCACTTTGCAGCGCAATTGCAGGTCAAATGGGTTCGTTTGTCCCTCAGCAATGCGGGTACACGATGGGGCAGTGCACGCGCCGATGGCTCGATTCGTCTGAATTGGCGACTGATTCATTTCAAGCCCTCGGTGCTTGACTACGTGGTGGTTCATGAACTCAGCCATCTGCGTGTGATGGACCACAGCCCCCGTTTCTGGGATACCGTCCGGTCAGTCATCCCGCAATTCGATCAATTGCGCGAGCAGCTCAAAGACGACGCGATTCCCCGTTGGCAGTGATGCGCTCAAATCGGTAAACCCCGTCAGCATCACGTTGACGCTTCAGCCGACCTTCAAACCACAGGGTGTGAAGGTGCGCAATCGATTCACCCATGGCAAAAGTCATTTGGTGCATGTCCAGCTTGCGCTTGAACAGTACCGGTAGGACATCGCGAGCGCTGCAGGGCTTTTCGCTGCAGGCCTCCAAAACCTCCAAAAGACGGTCGCGGTGGTGCTCTTGGAGTTGTGCAATACGTCTGTGCATTCCCTGAAATGGCTTGCCATGTGACGGCAATACCAGGGTGTTCTCGGGCAGCGCCTTGAATTTAGCAATCGATGCAAGAAACAGTTTCAGCGGATCGGATTCGGGCTCCATCTCAAACACACTGACATTGGTGGAGATCCGTGGCAACATCATGTCGCCCCCGATCAGGATGTTCAATGCGCTGCAGTACAGGGCGATGTGTTCTGGGGCGTGACCGTAGCCGCTGATGCACTGCCAGCTTGTTGCGCCAATGGCCACAGTGTCGCCGTCCATCATGCGCCGGAATTGGCTGGGCACATCGGGAACCAGCGTTGGAAAATAATTCTCCCGGGCCTTGATGGTGCTCACTGATTCAGGGTCATTGAGGCCGTGCGCGGCAAAAAAGTGCGCTGCGCGTTCTCCGCCAAAGCCATTACTCAGCTGCGAACCGATGCGGGCCAGATGAAAGTCGGTAGCGCTGCACCACAGGCGGCAGTCACGGTCGGGCGTGCTCCAGCGCTCACACAGCCAGTAGGCCAGTCCGATGTGATCGGGGTGCATGTGTGTCACGATCACGCGCAATACGGGAAGCCCCTGCAACTCATGGGCAAAAATCACTTCCCATTGCGCTTTGGATTCTTCGCGGCTGATACAGCAGTCCACAATGCTCCAACCCTGAACACCGTCAATGACGTCGCGCAGCAGCCACAGGTTGATGTGGTCCAACGCAAACGGCAAGGCCATGCGTATCCAGTGGATGCCTGGTGCCACCTCCAAGGTGCGGCCGGATGGCGGCAGGGTGTCATTCAAGGGGTAATGCAGCTGGGCTTCGAGTTCATTCATGGTGTGTTCATTGTGCATTCATAATTGATGTTCACCATGACGCCAACACGACATCGAAGGTTGGCTTGACCTTTTTCAAGGAGACGACATGAACCTGCCCGGACTCAATTTCCAGTTGGGGAATGACATTGACGCCTTGCGTGATGCTGTGTGTGAATTTGCACAGACTGAAATTGCGCCGCGCGCCGCAGAGATTGACCGCAGTGACCAATTCCCGATGGACCTCTGGAGAAAAATGGGTGATCTTGGTGTTCTGGGCATCACCGTGGGTGAAGAGTACGGTGGAGCCAATATGGGCTACCTGGCGCACATGGTTGCCATGGAAGAAATTTCGCGGGCGTCGGCCTCTGTCGGCCTGAGTTATGGCGCACACAGCAATCTGTGCGTGAACCAGATCAAACGCAACGGAACGCCAGAGCAGAGGCAAAAATACCTGCCCAAACTCATCAGTGGCGAGCATGTCGGTGCGCTCGCAATGAGCGAGCCTGGTGCGGGCAGCGATGTGCTGAGCATGAAGCTGCGTGCGCAGGACCAAGGCGGCTATTACCTGCTCAATGGCAGCAAAATGTGGATCACCAACGGTCCCGATGCCGATACGCTGGTGGTCTATGCCAAGACAGAACAGGATCCGGCAGCTCCTGCCACCAAGCGCGGCGCCATCACGGCATTCCTGATTGAAAAAGGTATGCCCGGCTTTTCGGTGGCACAAAAGCTCGACAAAGTGGGCATGCGTGGCAGCCATACCGGCGAGCTGGTGTTCCACAACGTCGAGGTTCCTCAAGCCAATATTCTGGGTAACTTAAACGGCGGAGCCAAGGTGCTCATGAGCGGGCTGGACTATGAGCGTGCTGTCCTGAGCGGAGGGCCTCTGGGCATCATGCAGTCGGTGATGGACAACGTGATCCCCTACATTCACGACCGCAAGCAATTCGGCCAAAGCATCGGTGAATTTCAACTGATACAGGGCAAAGTGGCCGACATGTATACCGTACTGCAGGCGGGTCGCTCATTTGCCTATACGGTTGCCAAAAATCTGGATCTGCTGGGCCAAGAGCATGTACGTCAGGTTCGCAAAGACTGTGCTTCGGTCATTTTGTGGTGTGCCGAGAAAGCCACATGGATGGCGGGTGAGGGGGTGCAAATTTTCGGTGGTAACGGCTATATCAACGACTACCCGCTCGGCCGCTTGTGGCGCGACGCCAAGCTGTATGAAATTGGTGCCGGAACCAGCGAAATACGCCGTATGCTGATTGGCCGTGAACTTTTTTCAGAAACAGCCTGACCCTTGGCGCAACGGACTTTGGTAACTCCAGACGTGCTTGGCTCCCGGCGGATCACATGAACTTTTCACCCCGTACATTCGGTCGTCACGTGACGGGTGCAGTGTCGTCAGCAGTTCTGCAGGCCTGGGTGATGGTGGTACTGGTTGCGTTGGCGCTGACAGTGTTGCGGGCGCTTCAGATCGCCTGGCACTGGCCCGCTGGGTTACAAGCGCCGCTTGCGGACTTATGGCTTGTCATCTATCAGGGTGCGCGCTTTGATCTGAAGGTGTGTGCTGCTGCTGGACTTCTGCTCTTGCCCTTGCTGATTGTCATTCCAGCACGTTTTCACGGCTGGATAGCCGGCTTCATTGCTGTGGTGTTCGTGCTGGCCTCCCTCATCAATCTGCACTATTTCGGCTTTTACAAAACCCCGATCGACCCTACGGTGTTCGGTTTTTTTGAAGACGATACCCAGGCGATTGTGCAGACCATCTGGAGCGACTTTCCGGTGGTCCTCACACTGGCTGTCTGGGCTGCTTTGAGTCTGGGGGTCATCCTGCTCAGAGCGCGTGTGTATGGTCATCTCAGCCTGCAACTCAATGCACGGCGCTTCTCGGTGTGGGCCACGCTTGCGG
>JBILKC010000260.1:0-4235 GCA_044376885.1 Hylemonella sp.
GTCAGCCGCGCCGCCGGGGGGGAAGTTCACCACCACCCGCACGGGTTTGACCGGCCAGCTTTGCGCCTGCACGGGTGCCAGGCACGCAGCCAGCAGCAGCGTAGCGATCAAAGACCGGCGCAGGCTGGCGGTTGTGAGTGTGTTTGTCATGGGTCTCCTTCTTGGTTGTGTGGAATGACTTCCCGGTCAATTCAAGGTTGACCGGGAAGGGCTTTTGGTTTTTTAACCCAGCGTATGGGTTGTGATTTAACCGGCCGCGCCGCTGCGCCGTGCGCCACCAGCGTTTGGTCCAGCGCCTTGCCGGCTTCGTCGGCAAGGGCCGCCGTGCGGGCTGCAGCCAGGGCCGATGCCGGACCCTGCGCGAGTTGTTCGAGGATGTGAACCAGGTTGTCCTTGCCGCGTTCGTTGGTGCTGCCGTAGCCCTTGATCAGGCGGCCACACTGAGCCAATTCAAAACCACTTTGCCAATCGCGGGCTGTCGCCTGGACTACACCGGCCAGCCACTGGTCGATCAGCGTCTGCTCGGTGGCGAAGCGGCTGCCCAGAGGCCGCAACCACTTGAGCCACGCCAGGCTGCGCAGCGCGAACATGCCCAAGACCGAGTGCGTGCCGATTTTCAGCGGCAGTGCCCAGGGGTCCTGGCCCTTGCTGCTGCGCTGGCGGTCCCAGCGCAGAACGCGTTGTGCCGCCGAATGGGGCAGCAGGGCGGCAAACTCGGGCGCGCCGGGCTTGAAGTGGTCATAGACCTTGAGCACATCATGGGTGCCAGCCTTGACCTCGGTTCTCACCCGGGCCCAGCGGCTGGCGCGGCTTTTCAGATCGGCGACACGCACGATGTCATCAAACGCCATCCACAGGGCCAGCCAGCGGGCCATTTCCCGCGTGATGGCAAAGTTGTTTGCCCCTGCAGGGTCAGCGCGTTGTTCGACTTGCAAAACCTGCTGGAGTCTTAGCACATAGCGTGCTGCATAGGCCTGGCCCTGGTAATCGACCAGCCTGGCATGGCCCAGACCCAGCAGATCGTGGACGGCGGGCGGAAAGTTTTTGGCTAAATCCGGTGCTAGCCCTTTTGGGGTATTGCTTATTTGCTCTTCTTCTGATAGCAATTGATGCACGACGCTGGTCTGGCTGCGTTGGCGCTGCACCGTATCAAAGCCGCTGGCAAAACCGCGCAAGCTGGCCTGGGCAGCCTTGCCGCCTGCGGCAATCGTGGTCTCGTAGGCGGCGCGCGGGAACGGGAAGATGCCGCTGGCGGCAATGGCGCCGAGCATCACCGTGCTGACGATGCTGCCCGCTGCGCGGGCCATGCCGCCCATGTCGAGCACGTGGTGTTCGCGGCTGTGGCTGCGGATGACCTGCATCAGGGGTGCGCTTTCGGTGCGGCCATCACCAGGCACCATGCGCTCCAGGGTGGTGAGCGAGCGGTTGGAAGACGTGATGGTCAGGGTGCGTAGCTGGGCAGTCATGCCGTTGCCGACTTGCCGGGCGGTTTCCAGCAATTCGGAAGACACCAGCAAGTCCAGGCTGCCGGGTGCCGGGTTCAGGCTGAGCACCGGTTGGTTGCCGCCCAGCTCAGCCAGCGGTACGGGAAACACTTCCACATAGTAGGTGGTTGCACCGGTGCGTTGTGCCACGCCGGGAATGGACGAGCTTTGCGCCGCATAACCGCAGGCACGGGCGGTTTCGATCAGCCATTCAGACAGGACGCCGCCGCCCTCGCCACCCAGGGCACAGATGAGCAGCGTGATGGGTTGTGCGTTCATGACTGAAGCGCGCGAACAAACAGGCTTCGCACCTGGTGGGTCAAGCGCTCATGCCAGCTTGGGTTTTGCACCACCTCAGCCCGGTAAAACGAGGGGCAAAGTGTGGCGGCGTGGGCGTTGGCACCACACAAGCCGCAGCCCACGCAGCCGTCGATCACGGTGGCGACCGGGTCGACCTTGAGCGGGTCGGGGTTGTCTTTGAGGGTCAGGGTAGGGCAGCCTGAGAGGCGGATGCAGGCATGGTCCCCATTGCAAACGTCTTCATCCACGCCGTACTTCACCCGCACCACACGTTTGCCGCGTTGCAGCAAACTCGCAATCCAGGGTTTGATGCGTCGCTGGCGCTCCAACTGGCATTCGCCTTCGGCAATGATGACCTTGAGGCCTTTGAACTCGGTGGTCAGGGCCTCGTTGAGGGTTTTGCGCATTTCCTCAACATGGTAGGTGTGTACGGTGCGCATCCACTTCAGGCCCAGGCCCTGCAAGGTGCTCTCGATGGTCAGATTGGTGCGGGTCAGACTGTCGAGCTTGCCGTTGGCCCCGAGTTTGGCGGTTTCATCGGGGGTGGAGATGATGTCCTGGGTGCCAGTGGCCGAGGTGTAACCATTTTTAAAGATCAGCAGCACCGAATCGTCGCCATTGAACAGGGCGGACTGCACCCCGGTGAGCAAGCCGTTGTGCCAAAAGCCGCCGTCGCCCATGATGGACAGGGTGCGCCGCTGCATCATGGGTGATACGCCGGCACGGCTGGCCAGGCTCATGCCGTAGCCCAGGATGGAGTGGCCGGAGGAAAACGGCTCAAAGGTGGCCAGCGCGTGGCAGCCGATGTCGGCGGCAATGTGCACCGGTCCGATATCCTGCTGGGCGAGTTTGAGCGCAGAGAACACCGGCCGCTCCGGGCAGCCGATACAAAAGCCGGGGGGCCGGGCGGGCAGGGTCGGACTGTTCAGTTCGGCCTTGAGGTGAGTGGCCACAGCGGCGCGGCGCTCCGTGTTGCTGTGCAGCCAGGACTGCGCGGATGCGGTGTCGACGCCGGGCGCATGCCGCTTGAGGAAAGGGATCAAACCGGCGGTGAGGGTCTCGACGTTGTATTCACCGCCCAGGGGCAGCATGTCCTTGCCATGCAAGGCAGTGTTGATGTCCCGGCGGCGCAGCAGCGTGGCGACTTCCTGTTCGATGTACTCGGGCTGGCCTTCTTCAACCACCATCACCGCCTGTTTGCCCAGGGCAAAATCAGCCACCTCCTCGGGCACCAGCGGGTAGGTGACATTGAGCACCAGCAAGGGGATCTCGCTGTGACCGAAGGCATCGGCCAGTCCGACCTGCTGCAGGGCACGGATCAGCGCGTTGTAAATGCCACCTTGCACGATCAGGCCCAGGTCCTTGCGCACGCCCTCAAAGTGCTCGTTGAGCTTGTGCTGCGTGATGTACTGGCGGGCGGCAGGAATGCGCTGTTCGAACTTGAGCTTTTCCTGGCGGAAGGTGACAGGTGGATGGGCCAGACGCATGTAGTCAAAAGCAGCGGGTTCGGCCAGCAGGTCTTGCGTGGAAATCACCGGTCGGCGGTTGTCCTTGCATGCAAAACTGCCGCGCACATGGCAGGCGCGGATGCGCAGTTCCATCACGGCGGGCATGTTGGAGGCCTCAGACAGCCGGAAGCCGTGCTCCACCATGGCCACCATTTGTCCGAGCTCAGGGCGCGGATCGAGCAGGATCATGGAGGATTTGAGGGCATAGGCATGGGTGCGCTCCTGAATCACACTGGCACCCTCACCATAATCTTCACCCACCACAATCAGGACGCCGCCGACCACGCCGGGGGAGGCGAGATTGCTCAGGGCATCGGCTGCAACATTGGTGCCCACAATGGACTTCCAGGTCACCGCGCCACGCAGCGGGTAATGGATGGAGGCACCCAGCATGGCCGCGGCTGAGGCTTCATTGGCACAGGCTTGTACGTGCACGCCCAGCTGGTCCATATAGGGTTTGGCCTGCACCATCACATCGAGCAAATGGGACACGGGCGCACCCTGGTAGCCGCCCACATAAGAAACGCCGGATTGCAACAGCGCCTTGGTGATGGCCAGTATGCCTTCGCCATGAAAGGTGTCACCAGCGCCGAGCTTGAGGGATTCGATTTCCTGCTTGAATGAAACTTCCACGCGGCTTCCTTGGTATATGGGCCGACATGGCCGTTTAACACTGAAGCTGGCGACTATATCGCCTTGCCTACAATCGGGGCATCAAGAAGAACCCTTAACCATGAGCATTGACCATGAGTATTAAAAGCGACAAATGGATACGCCACATGGCCCAGACCACCGGCATGATCGAGCCTTTCGAGCCTGGCCAGATCCGTCAGGCTGAAGGCAAAAAAATCATCTCCTATGGCACCAGCAGTTACGGCTATGACATCCGTTGCGCCCCCGAATTCAAGGTGTTCACCAACATTCACTCCACGGTGGTGGACCC